>JAUHXB010000059.1 GCA_030427215.1 Alphaproteobacteria bacterium
ATTTCTTTCCATTGTGCAACCCATCCAACGGTACGACCAACGGCAAATAAAACCGTGAACATATCTTCGGGGAAGCCCATGGCTTTTAATATAATTCCTGAATAGAAATCAACATTTGGGAATAGTTTGCGATCTTTAAAATATGGGTCTTCAAGGGCGATTTTTTCAAGCTTACGCGCAATGTCCAATAATGGGTCATCGACCCCTAATTCATCCAAAACCGCGTCACATGATGCCTTTAAGACACCTGCGCGCGGATCCATATTTTTATAAACACGGTGTCCAAAGCCCATCAGGCGGAATGGATCATCCTTATCCTTGGCGCGTTCAATAAATTCAGGGATACGATCCGCGGAACCAATTTCACGCAACATCGCCAAAACGGCCTGGTTCGCACCACCATGCGCAGGCCCCCATAGGGATGTTATGCCGCTTGAGATACATGCAAATGGGTTCGCTTGTGATGATCCCGCCAAACGAACAGTTGATGTTGATGCATTTTGTTCGTGATCGGCATGCAGGATTAATATTTTATCCATGGCCTCCGCCAAAACCTTGCTGACCTTATAGGGTTCGGCAGGCAGGGCAAAACACATATGCAGGAAATTTTCCGCGTAATTCAAATCATTGCGAGGATAGACAAAAGGTTGTCCGATTGAATATTTATACGTCATCGCCGCCAATGTTGGAATTTTCGCAATTAACCTGTGAGCGGAAATCTCACGTTGTTTTGGATCCCAAATATCAAGCGAGTCATGGTAAAACGCCGCCATGGCGCCAACCACACCACACATAATCGCCATAGGGTGAGCATCACGCCTAAACCCTTGGTAAAATTTATGCAATTGTTCATGAACCATCGTGTGATAGGTCACATTATGTTCAAATTCATCAAATTGCATTTTGTTGGGCAAGTCCCCTTCAAGAAGCAGATAAGCCACCTCTAAAAACGTGGAGTTATCCGTTAATTCTTCAATCGTGTAACCACGATGCATTAAAACGCCTTCGTCGCCATCAATGAATGTCAGACGAGATTTACACGATGCAGTGGATGTATAAGATGGGTCAAATGTGAAATGACCTGTTTCCGCATATAATTTGCGAACGTCAATGACGCTTGGCCCTTCTATACCGTCAAGGACGGGTAGTTTATATTCTTCGCCTGTTTGATCGTCTTTTAATGTAAATGTTTTATCTGTTTTCATGTATCTTCCCCAAATTAAAATGAAATAATATTAGATTCGAATCAATGATGCGCTCAAAGTCTTAACAAAACGTTAGGGGAGTCGGATGCTTTTAAAAATAAAATTACTTCGCCGCGGGCATTATAATATCGTTCACGCAAAGATCGCAAAGGACACGCCATGGTCGCAATGGATTATTTATTCGCAGTTATCATTGCGCTCTTTGAGACTTCTTGGCGTCCTTTGCGTGAACGATATAATGTTTTATTTTATCGCGTTTTGAATTCTTTCAAGGGTTTCATCTTTGCCTAAAGACGCCGCGATGTTAGGCACAGATGGAGATTGTCCACGTCCAGTAAGCGCTGCACGCAATGGCATGCCGACCTTACCGTATTTGCCATCAAAGGATTCATTCACAATGTCTTTCACAGACTTTTCCACAGACTCTGCCGTGAAATCTTCTAATGTTGAAAATATATCAAAAAGCGCCATTAAGGCCTCTTGTCCATTTTCAATGGCGTTACTTGCCTTTTCCTCATATGTCACAGGCGCGATATAAATGAGCGCATCATGCACCAAATCATTAAGTGTGACCGCGCGTAATTTTAATTCGCTCATCCCATTCAATAACCATGATTTTTGATCGGGGGTCACATCAGCATCATAACGGTTCAAAATGATATCAACCAAATCGGCGTCATCCATGTGATGAATATAATGTTGATTAACATCATCCAGTTTTTTGAAATCCATCCGCGCGGGAGATTTGTTGATGCCTTCAAGAGTGAACCATTCAATCAATTGCTCACGTGAAAATATCTCGTCATCACCGTGTGACCAACCCAAACGGGCCAGATAATTGACCATGGCATCAGGTAAATATCCCATATCGTCATATTCAGTGACCGATAACGCGCCATGGCGTTTGGATAATTTTGCCCCATCATCACCGTGGATCATTGGCATATGGGCGTAAACGGGTAAATCCCATCCCAAGGCATCAATAATAACCTTTTGACGAAATGTGTTTGTTAAATGATCATCGCCGCGAATGACATGTGTGATGCCCATATCATAATCATCAACAACCACAGCCAACATGTATGTGGGGGTGCCGTCGGATCGTAAAATGATAAAATCATCCAATTGCCCCGCGGGAATTGTGACATCGCCTTGAACCTTGTCATGAATAGTAATCTCACCGTCCATTGGCGCTTTTATCCTTATAACAGGATCAATCCCTTCGGGTGGTGTGGAATCATTATCACGCCACCTGCGGTCATATCCATGACCTTTTTCACGCATTACGGATAATTCTTCAGGCGAGCAATAGCAATGATAAGCCTTACCGTCAGCAAGAAGTTGTTTTGCAACCCCAATATGGCGTGGCTCGTTTTGTGTTTGATACACAATTTTGCCGTCATGGTCCAAATTCAACCATGCCATGCCGTCCAAAATGGCCTGTACAGCCTCTGGCGTAGACCGCGTTTTGTCCGTATCTTCAATGCGCATTAACATCTTTCCGCCATTGGCACGCGCAAAAGCCCAATTAAAAAGTGCCGTACGCGCCCCACCAATATGTAGAAAACCAGTGGGAGAAGGGGGGAAGCGTGTAATGATAGACATTTTATATTTTTTCCTTATTAATGATTGTTTCATCAATAACTGATTAAAGCCCTCGAAACAAGTTCAGGATGTATTGAAGTGCTCAAAAAAAAGACCGTCATATCATTTCTGAATGATCAATTATCACTACAGAGAAAGCAAATTTTCCTGTGGGCGCCTGTTGCTATTGGATTGGGTATTATCACCTATTTCACAAGCGATAACGCAATTGCGATTGAAGCCGTAGGCGGGGCAATGTTTTTATCCCTATTAGTAGTTGCAAAAGCGTATCATCTCTATTCAAAAACGGGTCTTAATCGATGGCTTTCATGTCTTTTAGTGTCAATAGCGGGTCTTTTATTTTGTGTTGGATATGGTGTTTCCGACATCCGAACACAATCAATTGACAACCCAATTCTATCAAAAGACATGCCGATTATCACGATTGAAGGCACGATTGAAAAACTAGTCGCATTGGATGGCGGTAAGGCCAAACGCGTTATTTTACGTGATGTGATGGGTGAGGATATAGAGAAACCTCTGCGCGTTCGGCTTAAAACATATCATTTTAAGGGCGATGATTGGAAAAATGGTGACCGCGTATCTGTTAGAGCGAAATTACGCGCCCCAAGCGGCCCTGTCACGCCCGGCGGATTCGATTTTCGGTTCAAGGCCAAATATGAACGGATCAGCGCGGTTGGGTATACAATCGCCGACGCCTCCATTTTGGTCAGATCCAAAGCAGAATCGAACCATATCCAATCATTTCGGGATCATGTGGGTGCAAAATTATACCAAAATATGGATGCCGACACGGCAGGCATCGCCCAAGCCCTTTTAACAGGTGAGCGCGCAGGCATTGCCAAGGATGATACAGAGGCGTTGCGTGTGTCAGGATTGGCACATTTATTGGCGATATCGGGCCTACATATCGGATTGGTTGCGGGATGCATGTTTTTCTTTGTAAGGTTATTTTTAGCACTTATTCCGGGCCTAGCGTTACGATATCCTATTAAAAAATGGGCTTCGGCGTGTGCCATTATCACCGCCTTTTCATACATGGTTTTGGCGGGAGCAACCGTTCCAACGGTTCGAGCGTTTATTATGACCTCATTGGTGTTATTCGCCGTCATATTGGATCGATCGGCCTTAAACATGCGTCTTGTCGCGCTTGCGGCAATTATTGTGATGGTCACAACACCAGAGGCCGTGATTGGGCCAAGTTTTGTTTTATCATTCGCCGCGGTAGGAGCTCTCATTGCGTTTTATCAAGGGGCAGGGCGGCAGTGGGTGACGAATGCCAACGCCTATAAGCCTTTATATAGGCCATTTTACTATCTTATTGGGGTCATCATGACTACTTTGGTTGCAACATTTGCCACCGCACCATTTAGTGTGATGTTTTTCAACCGATTTGCCGTTTATTCGGTTTTATCGAATATTGGCGCAATGCCTCTAATGGGGTTCATCGTGATGCCATTTGGGTTGCTATCCACACTCTTAATTCCAACGGGTTTTGATATTTATGCATGGCCGATTATGGCGTGGGGAATTAATCATATCGTTGATATTTCACATCGAGTTATGGGTATGAAAGGTGCAGATTTATATTTGCCATCATTTGATACGTTTGAAACCTTTTTGATATGTTTTGGATTTATCTGGCTCATTCTATGGCGCGGTGTTTTAAAATGGTTTGGATTGGTATTCATGATCATGGGATGTTTATTATCTTGGTCATACACACCAACAAAAATTTTCATCAATGAGAAGATGGATGCCATCATGATTGTGGATAAATCTATGGATAAACCTTATGTGATTGGAAAGATGAGTAAGTACCTGAAGTCCAACTGGCTTGGGTCTGAAGGGTTTGATCCTGATGTGGATATCTTTCAATATCAATATGGGGATAAGATTGATAAATCAATGGGATATTGTGATGATTTGATATGTCGGTTGAATATAGAGGGGCGCAATATTGCGATCATTCATAACTCCATCGCCATGCAATTGGCCTGCGACAATATTGATATTATGATATCACCTGTGCCGAAAATGACCCGATTTTGCCCTGACACGTATATGATTGATCGTTTTGATGTCTGGCGTAATGGGGCCATGACCATCACGTTTAAAGGCGGACGTTATAATGTTCAATCGGTCGGCAAAGACAATTAAGCAGAATAATAGAGTTCAAATTCGGCGGGATGAGGCATGGTTTCGATTTTTTCGACCTCTTCCATTTTTAATTCGATGTAACCTTCGATCATATCCTTGCTAAACACATCGCCTTGGCACAGGAAATCATGGTCCGCGGCTAAGCTTTCCAATGCTTCACGCAATGACCCACACACAGTTGGGATTTTGGATAATTCATTTGCGGGTAGGTCATACAGATTTTTATCCATCGCCTCACCCGGATCAATTTTATTTTTAATCCCGTCCAATCCCGCCATCATTTGCGCCGCAAAGGCTAAATATGGATTTGCCATTGGGTCAGGGAAGCGAACTTCAACACGGCGTGCCTTTGGCGATGTGGCCATAGGAATACGGCATGATGCCGAACGGTTACGGGCAGAATAAGCCAATAATACTGGGGCTTCATACCCTGGTACAAGGCGTTTATAAGAATTTGTCGATGGGTTGGTAAAAGCGTTTAAGGCTTTTGCATGTTTAATAATACCGCCAATATACCACAGGCATTCTTGTGATAAATTCGCGTATAAATCGCCCGCGAATAATGGGTCTTTGCCCTTAAATAAGGATTGGTGGCAGTGCATTCCTGATCCGTTATCACCAAAAACAGGTTTGGGCATGAATGTTGCCGTTTGTCCAAATGCATGAGCCACATTATGGATCACATATTTATAAAGTTGCATATTATCCGCACATTTCGTCAAAGTATCAAATTCAATGCCCAATTCGCCTTGTGACGGCGCAACCTCGTGATGATGTTTTTGAACGGTGACACCAACATGGTCGAGAACTGAAAGCATTTCTGAACGTATGTCTTGACCTGAATCAACAGGGGCAACTGGAAAATATCCACCTTTTATACCTGGGCGGTGACCTGTATTGCCGTCACTACCATAATCTTTGTTCGAATTATTTGGGTTTTCCTTTGAATCGATTTTATATCCACTTTCAAACATGCCTGCGCTAAATCTTACGTCATCAAAGATAAAGAATTCCGCCTCTGGGCCAAAATAAACGCTATCTGCAATACCTGTGTCTTTTAAATGAGCCTCCGCGGCCTTGGCAATATTACGAGGGCAACGGTTATAAGTCTTACTCGTTGTTGGATCATACACATCACAAAATACGAGCATTGTTGGTTGCGCGGTGAATGGGTCAACACAAATACGTGATAAATCGGGCTTTAACAACATGTCAGATGTGTGAATTTCGCACCATCCCGCAATGGACGAACCATCAAAATAAAAGCCATCTTCCAATAATGCTTTATCAACAAAGGACGTGATATACGTTGTATGTTGTAATTTTCCGCGTGCATCCGTGAACACAAAATCAATGAATTCGATATCATTGCTTTCGCATAGTTTTAAAAAGTCATTTGCATTTTTCGCGGATGTAATTGTGTTGGCCATTAATTGAATCTCCCTTTTATATAATTTTTCGTTATTAAGACATTTGATGCAAGTGTGCAGCGCAAGATATCAACAGCTTATCATTTATAACCATCGTGATATGAATCTTCTACGATTGCATAATGACCATTGAAACACCGACAAAGCCCTATTTTGAATCTCTGCAAATTTTAAGAGGAATCGCAGCTTTGTCGGTAGTGATTTTGCATGTGTTGCACGAGGTGAATGTGACCGCAATAAAAATGGCTGTGACTGTTCCATCATGGGTGGAAACGCAATTGCCATTTTGGGTTGGGGTTCATATTTTTTTCGTGCTTAGCGGGTTTTTGATGGTTTATACATCGCAGAAACTTTTTGAAACGTCTAGCGGGTGGAAAACATTTCTCAAAAAACGGTTTCAACGCATTGTACCTCTTTACTGGTTTTACACGACCGCGATGGTTGTGGTTATATTGATTTTGCCATCGGCATTGGATACGGCATCTTTGGATTGGGCGCATGTGATTCAATCTTATTTATTTATACCGCATGAACGCCCCAGTGGAGGTATGAAACCGATATTGGCATTAGGATGGACATTAAATTATGAAATGTTTTTTTATGTTATTTTTGCCGCACTTTTGTTTTTATCACGTACGAAATTAATCATACTGATTTCAGCATTATTTATCGGATTGGCCGCGTCATACACATTCATTTCATCTGATTGGGCAATGGTTAAATTTTTGTCTAACCCAATTATATTGGAATTTGTTGCGGGGATGCTTATTGCGAATCTTTATATCAATAACCTTCGCTTACCATCATGGGGATTGCTTATTGGTATTATTTTATGTCTATCAATATTCCTGTGCATGCCATTTAAAATTATGGGCGTGCCTTATGTCCCGTCATTCCTGATTGCGATTATAAGTGTTGCCGTTTTGGTTTTGGCGAAAAACAACAA
>JAUHXB010000060.1 GCA_030427215.1 Alphaproteobacteria bacterium
CTGCGTTAGCCGTATGACCAAATCCAAACCCCAGACCAACCGCAATGGAAAGCGTTAAAATAAAATATTTCATGATTATTGCCCTTTATAGGGTTTGACCAAAACATCGCTGGCCTGTCCCCCGTTATAAATTCTGATCATTCTGGATGACCCTGAGGCAGGATCATTACCCAATAATTCTTGTGTGACGTTACTCATCCGAACATCCGTTGTGGCCTCTGGCAGCACGTCACCATTTTGGGTGATTGTGTCATCACCTAGTTTACGAAGGGATAGAGACAACGATCCCATCGCATCCGCCAAAGCCAATTTTTCGCCATCTCTGGGTGATATTTCCAAAGTGACAGTGCGGGCAATGGCGGTTTCTTCAATTTCTTTGGCTTCTTGGTCAACGGCGACAACACGAACATTTTCTAAAACGGTTTGGGCGGCTTTTTTGCTAATCACGCTGATCGCTGCGTCACGGACACGGTCATCGGATGGAAGGCGAATATCATATGTCATGATGACATCAACAAAATCACCAGGGGTGATAAACCCACCGGCTGAACTTTCCGCCTTAACACGAATGGCCATGGCACGCATGCCCGCGCCCAATGTGGCGGCAACAAAATTCCCTTTTTCTTCACGTACCAATACGGATTGCATCAAGGGCTCACCTTCCGCAACATTACGGCGCAACCGTCCTGTTAAAGGTGTTTCAGAATCTGGATTTTCAAGTGTATCTTTGGTAATTGCACCGCTGAAGACAGAGCTTTCAGGCCATTCCTGCCATTGCATATCATTTCCAACCAGATTATCACCTATTTTCAAATTCCGCGCGGCAACCAATACAGCCGTCTTTGGTTCTTCGTTTAAAATTTGAGGCTTTGACGATCCACCCAACATGGATTGCATTAAAATCGCAACCATCAATGCGGCACAAAATCCTCCACCTAAAATAATTAATGTTTGTCTGTTCATAACTTAAAATTCCCTAACCCTCTCAACCTTTACGGCAAATACCCTAAATGACGAAAACTCGCTATTCCACCTACTGCTATAGCAATGCCATAAGGGATAACATTTTTGTCCTTTTTCAACGCCCACATCCATCCATTTTGCAAGTAAGAAAAACGCAGCATTTTTGTGATAAATCTCTGCCCCATTTTTGTTTTTCGAATGATAATACTGATTAAGGCCAGCCCTCCTCCTACGATTGTTGTAACCATTAAAAATAATGGAAGGCCGTTTAATCCCGTCCATAATGCGACTGCAGGGATTAATTTTGCATCCCCACCACCAAATAATTTCAGGAAGAACAGCACCGTCATGATCACCAACATCACACCACCACTGATTAAGTGAGATGATAAATCTTGAAATGCGTTTTTCCCTAAAATCTCTTGCGTTCCATAAGAGATCACAAAACAAATGATAATCGCCACAGGCAAAATATTAGGAATTTTCAACTTTATAAAATCCGTCACTGCCGCCGCCATTATGAGGCCGCTTGTAAAGACAATAAGTGTTAAAATAATCGTCATGCTTATTTTTATTTCTTGTGTATGATTTTGAATGAAATTAAAAACCCACCCGGTTTTTTTGTAAGGGGGCAACCTGATCAGGTGGGTTTTTATAAGATGCTTATGATTTTACGATGGACGGTTTTCTAATTCCGCGCCCATATCTTCGAACAAGGCAACCAGTTGATCACCAAAGGCAAAGACAACAACGGAAATACCAACGGCAATTCCCGCGGCAATTAGTCCATATTCAATGGCTGTTGCGCCTTCTTCGTCTCTCATAAATCGTGCATGTGCTTTTGCAATTAATTTTAACATATAGGTTCTCCTCCACTTATGATTAAATATTACAGATTGATGGTTTGATCCCTACTCACATAACCTCAACCGATATTGACAGAATACACATTCAAGTCTTAATGACTCGTTAAAATTGACAGCTTTAACATGAACTATCGTATTGATATTAAATGATTTTTATCAGATAATTATGATGAATTTAGATTTAATTTATGTGAATTTTTAGAGGTTTAAATCTCTAAACATTACAAGAGCGCGATCATGTCTTTCAAGTCGCGCTTTAGCAAGAGGGTATTTATCAGCATTTTCAAGCAAGCGATTAAATTGCTCAGCTGGTAAAATATCACGCGATGTCACAGGCAATATACGAAGATCATCTTCGCGTCTTTGATCGGCCATATCCCTTGCGTATTGACTTAAATAACCCATACTATTTTCATATCAAAAAAAATCTAGTGTCGTCAACATAATTTTTTGGTTGACCCGTGCAAATTAGTATGTCAATAAAAATAATGGTAACCAATATTAATGATCGATTACTATTCAAAAATAAATCTGTAGAAACTGATGTCACCATTTTATTAGGGGCTAAATCAGTTTCCGGTGATATCGCACGCGCTTTTTTAAAAACATATAAGCATGGTCAAAAAATTATTCTGGCAGGCGGTAACAAATGCTTTGAGCCTTGGGTTAAGTGGCTGATGAGCGGCCGCGAAGCAACACTCCATACTGGTGACTTTTGGACCAGAGACAAAGAAGCGGATTATATGCGCTCTATCTTAATTGATAGCGGTATCGCCCCAGAAGATATTATTTTTGCTGAGAATCACTCTACAAATACAGGGCAAAACTTTCAAAAAATTCGCGATTTTATTTTAAGTAATGACTTTAATTCTGCATCAATTTGGACCGTGGCTTATCATCAGCGCCGCGCCATTGAAACATGTGCAAAAGAAATTCCTGAACTGAATACTTTGCCTGTCCCAGTATACCCTTTTGGATTGTCGCGTGAAACTTGGCTTGAAGAATGGCCCAAAATTTATTTCATAACAGGGAAACTAGGCATCACAGGTATTGTCAAAGATGAATTTAATAAACTCGATCCGCAAAATCCGGACAATTATTATAATCGGGGGTTTTGTGTTCCTGTTGAATTACCCAAAAAAACTACATCAAGATTGGCACGATCTCAAAGGCTTTGATATTATCATTGCTCAATGAATAATATCGATATCTCATCATATCTTGCATCATACCAATTGGGTCTTTTTCCCATGGGGGAATCACGTGATGATGAAATTGACGCATGGTTTCAACCGCAAATGCGGGGGATTATTCCCCTTGAAACTTTTAATATTCCCCGATCCTTAAAAAAATTCATCACATCATGTGATTATACCGTGACCGTTAATCATGCTTTTGCCGATGTTATTCGTGCATGCGCATCAATACCGCGTGATCATGAATCCAACACATGGATTACGCATGACATTGAATTTGCCTTTAACACCCTTCACCATCATGGTCACACCCATTCAATTGAGGTCTGGGATAATCAAAAGAATCTTATTGGTGGTTTATATGGCTTGGCTCAAGGCGGATGTTTTAATGGTGAGAGCATGTTTTCAAAGGCGGAGAACGCCAGCAAAATTGCATTGGTACACCTTGTTGAACGCTTAAAATTTAAGGGCTTTACCTTGTTGGATACACAATTTGTGAATGATCACCTTAAACAATTTGGATGCATTGAAATTCCCCATGATGATTACATGGAGAAGCTCAATGACGCATTAGAAAAAAATGTGACGTTTATTTAGGCTGCGTTTGAAATCGCTTTTGCGCCCTGTTCGGGGTCTACCCAACCAATATTGCCATCTTGGCGACGGTAAACCATATTCAACCCATTGTTTTTGGAATTACGAAACATCATCGCATTATTACCAGACAAATTCAAACGCATCACTGCATCAGATACACTCATCGTTTGAATATTTGTTGTCATCTCAGCAACGATAACTGGCTCGTTTTGTGATTCAATTTCTTCGTCCGTTAACTGGTCAACCTGATCATCCAGAAGCGAAAGGCCAAGCGCGTACTCTGGAACTTTCATGTGCTCTGCATTTTCCATTTGTTCGCCATGGTCTCGTAATTTGCGTTTATAACGGCGCAATTGCTTTGCAATTTTTTCGGCACCACCATCGAACGAGGCATAGGCATCATGTTCTTGAGACGTGGCGCTCACATGGATATCTTTGCCTACCGTTAACGCAATATGGGTTTTAAATAATGATTTTGTGTCCTTTGACATTGTTACCGAAACATTAATTGCACGGTTGAAATATTTCTCGTTAATCGCCTCCATCTTATCCTGAATGTGTGTTTGCAAGGCCTCGCCCATATCAAAATGCTGAGAATGTAATTTGATGTCCATAATATCTCTCCGTTTTTATTAGAATTAATGTTTCTAGAATTGCACTATATACCCTTACCAGTATGCATTACAAATTCTTAACAACAATTGAAGAGTGGCATGTTTTTGTGACGATTTTATGATAGCCATCCACTTAATTCATATCGAATGCGTGAGGCCAAATAATCGATATGTGATTTCGCATCATTCAGGCAAGGGATGTAAGTATATTCTTCGCCTCCATTATCTAAAAATTCATCACGACCTTCCATCGCCAACTCTTCCAATGTTTCCAAACAATCAACGGCAAAGGCGGGCGACACAATCGCCATACGCTTGACCCCATCATGGGCCAATTTCTCAATTGTTTTATCGGTATAAGGTTGCAACCATTCTTCAGGCCCAAAGCGGGATTGAAATGTATTGATCCATTGATCCTCGCTCCACCCCATTTTTTCACGAACCAACCTCGATGTTTTACAACACATACAATGGTAGGGATCGCCCTGCATCAAATATCGTTTGGGTACACCGTGAAAGGATGTCAAAATCACTTCTGGTTTGGCCTTTGTCTTTTTCAAATGCTTAACAATTGAATCGGCCAATACAGTAATATAAGCATCATCATCATGATAAGGACCCGACGTTCGAATGGATGGTTGCCATGTTTGTTTTTTCAACGCATCAAATGCCTTATCATACGCCGTCGCCATTGTTGGCGCGGAATATTGGGGGTAGAGCGAAAAGAATAAAATTTTGCGACACCCCTGATCAATTAAATTTTGAATACCCGCTTCCGTCGACGGATTGCCGTATCGCATCCCCCATTCAAAGATCACTTCCTTTTTACCAAATTGTTTTTGTAATTTGTCAGTAATCGACCGCGTGTTTGTCTTTAACGGCGATTCACCCTTGTCATGATTCCAAATGGATTTATAGGCCGCACCAGACCGAAAAGGGCGAGAGGTCAAAATAATCCCCTGCAATAACGGTTGCCAAAGCCATTTTGAATAATCAATAACGCGTTTATCCGACAAAAATTCCGATAAATACCGACGCATTGGCCAATAAGTATAATGATCAGGTGTCCCTAGATTGAGGATCAGAACACCAATTTTTTCTTTTTGAACTTTTGGGTGATCTTTTGGTAACACAGACATGGTTTATCCTTTTATTATTTTTTGATGATAATAGGATTTTTCAAAACAAAGTCACGAGAAAAAGATTTTAAAATGAAGATATCTAAGTCGTCTTGGTTTAAATTACATGCAATAAGCCATTGATTTTATTCATCTTGACTTAATAGACTTCATTATTTCAAGCATCAGGATGAGGAAAGAAAACCCCAACATTACGACCATAAGATGTGATAATTGCCGCATCGAATTTTTCGCGTTTAATATCACGCAATATCTGCGCAAAATGAGTTTTAAATTGTTGTGTCGTGAATGATTTATAAGTTGCGCTTGTGTTTTCCATTCCTCAATGATAGGACTAAAAACCTATTTTGTCAATGGTTATTATTTCACCAAAGAGACACGGTTTTTTTTAACGGCGAAAAAATGGTTTACGACTGCGATCAGATTTGATTGGCTCAAATGGTTTTGAACCATCAACGGTCACTTTTGATCCATTATTATCAAATTTAACATCTCTAAGTGTTTGATCAGAATTAACTGATGCCCAATGCGCCATTCGTCTGATAAAATCTTGAGCATGGTCATATCGCGCCTCTGATAAAAACTGTTCCCACGTCTCATATTGTATATCCACAAGATGTTTAACGAATGCCGACATACGACCAATTACAAGATCACTCATATGATCGGCATCGCGATTATAATAACTAATATCTGATCTTTGAGATGCACTTCTAATAATTCGATTATGAATATCAGGAGCATTTAATTTTAATTTGGGGTGGTTACTATATTCCAAACTCACGATAAATGATGATGGCTTATCGGTTGCACGCCCTTGTGCCTTGATAAACTCACCTGCAATTTCACTTTGCGTTTGATGATGCGTAAGCTTTACTGCATAACCACGGTCGCTTGTATACTCAACGGCATATCCAAGATCAGTCAAAGTCAGTAACAGGGTATCATCGGCCTGATCATTTAAAACATAAATTATATCAGATATTTGAAATGTACCTTCAATTCCAAATACGGGTAAGCCATCTTCTATATTGTTATTTTCGTACATAGTATTTTTTTAATCACGCACATCTCTTTTGAAGATATTTTTGGCGCTTTCTCAAATAACCTGCCGCATTAATAGAACGCTCAAATAGAACGCTCAAGCATATCTGCATCTTTTTTTAATTCGCTTGTGCCATTCGCGTCATCAAATGCTTTAAGGGTTTTTGCAATTGCGTTTCTAGCCTCTAACATAATATTGGCATTATTCGTTAATGCTGCATTTGCCCATTTTTGAGTTAATGCCATTAATTCTGAAGCTACGTCTTCATTCATTTTAACTGTTATCACCATATTAAATTCTCCTTCAAAAAATGTTTTATATTTCCGTCATTGCGAGGGAACACGGTGACCGCGGCAATCCATTCAATATTAAAGTCATATAGATTGCTTTGTCGTTTTAACCACAACAGAGGTCACAGAGTTTTTTACTGCTTTAAACTACAAGTCATACTTGCAAGACGCACTTTAGAAACACAATGTGTGACACCAAAATCTAGCGTATTTGTATCACTATTTCCGAAAGAAACACCGAAGCTTGCAATGGCATTTTCTGGAACATATTCTTGCTTTAGCGTTACAATTGCAACTCCTTTTCTTTCTTCTGGATTTAATGAAATGGTACCATCTTCATTACTAATAATTGTTTCATATTCGTTATCAAATGGGGCGTTATAACCTGTTTTAACATGAATTGCCTTACTAACATCCGCACTTGGAATTGGAATGGCTGCGCTCTCATATCGCAGAAAATCTCTATCTTTTCCAATGATTAAGACAGATGTTCTTTCACCATCACTAATAATATGAATTTTGTTTGCAAGCCCGGCATTTCGAGCTCTTTCATTTCTGTAAAAATCCACTATTTCATCAAAACTGGATTCTGGCGCACGCGCTATATCATCCCAGCTTTCTGGA
>JAUHXB010000061.1 GCA_030427215.1 Alphaproteobacteria bacterium
CAAATTCAATGGAATGCATATCCGTTCATAATGGAATTATTCAAAAATGTGATCAAAAATCCGTTAAAAGTGCAACGGAATCTCTTTCACCCCACCTTCTTCGCAAGCCATTTTGATATTTTTTGTTTCAAAGCTTATAGCCAAAATCATTGACGAAATAGGACATCTGTCCTATAATAGTACTTATGGTTCCTAGCTTTGCGTCGTTGCCTAAATTTTACAAATCAAATTCAGGGAACGACGATATTTTCTTGTGAATGAAACCTTAGTCTATTAAGTCAAGATGAATAAAATCAATGACTTAAAAAGTGTGAATTAAACTAAATAGACTAACTTTTATTTCCCAGCGGCCTTATTGGCAAGGCGTTCTAATTCCTGAGAAACAAGACGCTCAATCAACGTTGGTAGATTTTCGTCCAGCCAATCTTTCAACATCGGGCGAAGCGCATCTCGGACAATATCCTCCAACGTCACACCCTGAGCAGTTTTCGCAATAGCTATATTTTCCGCCAATTTGACCATGGCGCCAACCGTTGCCGTTTCGGCGACTCGATCCACAAGTGCAGTGTCAGCAGGAAAGTCATTATCAGGCTCAGGCATTTCTGCCTCTGGCTCAGGGATATCCTCAAAATCTGATACGTCTGGCTCGACCGCAGAAGCACCCAAGATATCATCAACACCGTCTTCGACTTCTAAATCATCATCATCAGGGTGATCCAAATTGATTCCTGCTAGTGGGTCGTTATCATCTTCAGTGATGGGTGTTTCCTCTGTTACGTTTTCTTCAACAGGACCTGCGGCGGGTTCATCTTCATCCGCAACATCGGTTAATTCCAAGACATCATCGTCTCCGTCTTCTTCAATAGCGGCGGGCTCTGGCGTAGGCTCTTCTGCTTTTACGCTTTCTTCTGCGGGCTTTTCTTCTTTCGCGCCCTCTTCGTCGTCATCGGAAATAATATCACGGATAGAGGATAAGATTTCCTCAATCGATGGTTCTTCGTCGCCTTTATCGTCTGCCATTAACTTGTCCAAAAGAATTATTTAATACACTATAATTGAATAGAAAATGATGTTTGTCAAAGGATGGTTTATGATTTACCCCAAGAAAGGTTTTTCAATCAACCCAATTGCGTTTAATAACCTGTAATAAGATTTAACTTTATTCGTTTTTGCGTCAATCAATGATAGACGCGCATTCAAAACATCTTGATTAACATCTAAAACATCTAAAATTGACCGTGCGCCAACTTCTTCTTCTAGCTGTATCCCTTTATAGGCGAGCGATGACGCATCTAATTGGGCCTCTCTGGCACTAATTTGTATCAATATCGACTGGTAGTTTTCCCACTCTGAAATGATTCGGTCATTCACATTATATCGAACAACTTCCAAATTATCGTCCGCCTTCGATTTTAATATTTTCGCCTGTCGAACAACGTTACGAATAATGCCCGATTGGTAAATTGGTAGCGTTGCAGAAACGCCAAAAGATGCTGTCTCTTGTCGGTCTAAAATACTAAACGCCGGGTCACGTGACGCAGACAAATTGGCATTCATATCAACTTGAGGGTAAAAGCGCCCCTTCTGCTGTTGGATATTATCCTTTTCAGATTCGATTTGAAATAAAGCGGCTTGAATATTTGGATTTCTAGTCTGTGACATTGCCAAGGCTTCATCCAAAGATTGAGGTAAAATTGATTGATTGATATTGGGATAGTGAATTACAGTCAATTCTATATCCTTGGTCGTCACTTTTTTTAAATTGGATAAAGCAATCTGATAATTAGCTTCCGCTTGAGCCAATAATGCCTGTGATTGAGATAGGCTTGCCCGTGATTGAGAAACATCTGTTTTGGTAAGCTCTCCCGCTTCAAACCGCGCCTCTACGGCTTCAAATTCTTTTTGTAATCACTGAACATTATTGTCATTGACGATGATTGATTCAGACGCGTTATAAATATCCATATACGCTGTCACGACATCCAATATAATATCATTAACCAAAACCTTATATTCCGCTTTGATGGCTTCGCTATCATTGTGTTCTTTATCAATTTCTGCCGATACTTGTCCGCCTGTGTAAAGTGATTGAATAAGCGATAATGTTATGTTTTTCTCTGTCCCACTTTCCCATTCTGATGACAGGTTCGTATCGCGTTGTATGTGGTTTAATCCAGCATCCAAATTAACATTTGGGCGATAGCTGGATCTTGCAAGATCAATATCTTCTTCTGCAAGGTCAATATTGTTTATAAATGATTTTAGTTCAGGGTTTTTCTGCAAGGCCGTTTCAACCATATCAGCAAGAAAAGCATCGCCAGTTTCCGCATTCACAACATCTGTAACGAAAATAAGTGATAACAGTGAGAGAATAAATAACATAGAGCTATAGATAAATCTTATGCGTAATAATCGCAATCAAAATTTATACGGCTTGCGCTGCAGGTACCATCTCTAAAAACTCTTCGATTTCTTCCATGCGTGGCATTTTTGATTGTGCCCCAAGCCCACGACAGGCCAATGTCCCAGCGATGGATGCACGTCTTAATGTTTCTTGTAATGACATTTTTTGGAATACACATCCGGCAAACACGCCGCAAAACGTGTCCCCTGCCCCTGTTGTATCGGCCAAATCATCGCCTAAATCATGAGCCTTAACCTGCCATCCTTTTCCATCTGGTTTCATCGCAACACATCCCAATGGTCCAAGCGTCATAACGCATATCAAATCTGCAGATTCAGCCAATTTTCTGGCCATTGCAATGGCGCTATCTTCAATCTTTAAACCCATTTTTTCGGCCATTTGGCGACCTTCAATTTGATTCACGATCAGATAATCCAAATCATCCAAAACAGCACGCGGAACTGTACCTGCAGGTGCCAAGTTTAAAATTGTCTTTGCACCAACGCCTTTGGCGCGGTGAATAACATCCCAATTTTCAGAATAATTAACCTCCATTTGCATCAAACACACATTGTCTTTATGCAAGATTTCGTTCGGAACCTGATCGGCGGTGGCCAAACGATTTGCACCCGATGCCACAATAATTTGATTATCTCCTGCATCATCAACGGTAATAAACGCCGTTCCTGTTGGTTCTTTTTCATGTCGCGCTACGCCAGAAGCCAAAACCTCATCACGTTTCAACGCATTCATCAAACGCGTTCCAAACCCATCATCACCGACCTGCCCAACCATTGCGGTTTTAACGCCAGACCGAGAACACGCAATAGCCTGATTGCAACCCTTACCTCCCGAAAACCATTCATAAGATGGGGTTAAAATTGTTTCCCCGACAACAGGTTGATGCTTAACCTTCAAAACAAGATCAATATTTAATGACCCAAACACAATAACCATCGCCATGGCGTATATCCTCTTTTAATATTTCAACGTTTAATGATGACCTGTTCTCTAAAATTAAGCAATGATAGACAAAACAGAAGATATCATAGACGAAAATTAGCTTATAACTAAATTAGATTTTTCACCGCCAAAACGTCCAATGACTTCATTGAAACGCTTAAAAAATATCGGATCATCATCATAAAACTCTCCAGCCATTGGTGTTGATCTTCTTTCAGTCCTCATATTTTTCTGCTCAACACGAATATTGAATTTCATTCTTCCGTCACTCTCTTCAAGGAAGGTGAGCGACAAATC
Source organism: Alphaproteobacteria bacterium (assembly GCA_030427215.1). Lineage (GTDB taxonomy): Bacteria > Pseudomonadota > Alphaproteobacteria > Micavibrionales > UBA1664 > UBA1664. The sequence continues at coordinate 3,665 of JAUHXB010000061.1, forward strand.
ACCTATCCTGTTATCTCGTGATGTTCCACCAGTCCACATTATCAATGATTTCTCACTATCATTAGGAGAAAAGGCAATAGCCGTGTTTACTACTAAAGCCCCCTTAATCCTTGCGAATAAATCACTTAAACGCTGATTATTATCGTTAGTCATTTGCAATTCTCTCAATCCCACCCATATATGGTTTTAAAACCTCGGGCACGACAATCGATTGTGTTGCCTCATCCCAATAATTTTCCATGACGGCAATAAGTGTGCGCCCAACGGCCAACCCTGATCCATTTAATGTATGAACAAACTCTGTGCCTTTTCCGCCTTCGGGTTTATAGCGTGCGTTCATGCGCCGTGCCTGAAAATCCTTTGTGTTTGAACAGGATGATACCTCGCGGTATGCACCTTGCCCCGGCAACCACACTTCCAAATCATATGTTTTATGCGCACCAAACCCTGTATCACCAGTACATAGTAAGACTGTCCGATAAGGTAAATCTAATGCCTCCAAAATGCCTTCGGCGCAATTTTTCATGCGCTCATGTTCGGCCTCGCTATCTTCAGGCATTGTGATGGACACCATTTCAACCTTATAAAATTGATGTTGGCGCAACATTCCACGTGTATCGCGCCCTGCGCTTCCTGCTTCTGATCTAAAGCACGGTGTATGCGCCGTAAATCGTTTAGGTTTAAAATTGCCTTCAATAATATCTTCGGCATATAAACAAGATAAAGGCACTTCGGATGTTGGGATCAAATAATACCCATCCGTTGTTTGATACCCATTATCAAATTTTGGTAATTTATCAGACCAATACATCGCCTTTTCATTCACCAATATAGGCACAGACATTTCCTGATATCCATTTTGCTCAACATGAGTGTCCAACATAAATTGAGCTAGCGCACGTTCCAATTTCGCAATATGGCGATTGGTAATAACAAACCGTGCACCAGATATTTTTGCCGCAGTTTCAAAATCCATCATGCCCAAACGCTCGCCAATGGTCACATGGTCGGGCGCGTTTTCATCGGCAACTTGACGGTCTTTAAATAATTTAATTTCGACATTCTGGTCTTCGTCTGCGCCATCAGGAACGGTTCCACAAAGTTGATTGGGGAGAGATGAAAGAAGATAATTAAGCTTTTCAGACAAATCACGCTCTGCTTGTTCCAACTCAGCCATTTTATCTTTTAATGATGCGACCTCCGCCATAATGGCGTCCGCATTACCGCCTTGAGATTTTATTTGACCAACCTCTTTTGATTTCACATTGCGTTCATTTTGAACTTCTTGTAATTCGGTTTGAACCGCACGACGTTTTTCATCCAATTTCAAAATTTCTGGGGTTTGTGCATCTAAACCACGCCGTGCCCAATTGGCATCATATTGATCGGGGTTTTGACGGATATCTTTTAAATCAAACATGTTTTTATTCCTTTATGTATTCGTTAGCTTAAATAAGCATAATCAAAATTCTTCTGCAACGCCTGATCCAAATCATCCATTGATATTTTTTCACCCAACATATGAATGGATGTCACACCATGGTCAGAAATGCCACAAGGAATAATACCGTTAAAATGGCTAAGGTCAGGATTCACATTGATTGAAATCCCATGAAATGTAATCCAGTGACGGATACGAACACCAATGGCCGCGATCTTAGATTCTGATCCATCCTCCAGAATAACCCAAATCCCAACGCGACCTTCCCTGCGTTCGCCTTTAATATTAAATTCGGCAAGCGTTCGGATAATCCATTCTTCCAACATCCATATATATTTTTTAATATCGGGCGTTTGCATGTGTTTTTTTAAATCCATCATGACATACCCCACACGTTGTCCAGGCCCGTGATAAGTATATTCCCCACCCCTGCCAGTTTCAAAAACAGGAAATTGAGGATTGAGCAAATCCGAGATATTAGAAGATGTCCCAGCCGTATAAAGTGGTGGGTGCTCCAGCAACCATATTTGATCTTCATTCAAACCATTTTTTATATCATCGACACTCTGCTCCATGGCTTTTAGGCATGGTTCGTACTCTTGCAGACCTTTGGATATAAAATTCACGATCTAAGGAGCTATCACCATACAATTACGGAGGAAGGCACAGGCTTTTTGTGCTGTGTGTTCATCAAAACCCTCCATACGCGCACGATAAATAGTTCTCGATCCTGTCGTTAAGGGAAGTGAGGCCGTTTGTAAATCATCACGTAATTCAGGTGGCAATGATTTCGAAGCCACTCGAATCGCCTGATCCGATATTTTCTCAGTTGAGTATGCCCCGATTTGGATGGACCAACGTCTCCCCATATCTTCGCTAACAGCCTCACCAAACTGCCCAACACCATTAATTGAGGCCAAGCGTCCTGTATGCGCAGCAATGGCCATCAACCCTGTTTCAAGGCGCGTTGCGGCATTTGGGTCAACATCTCCCTGCCCCAACATGTCATCAATCTTTTTCGCATTGTTACTATCGCTAATATTCGCGATACGCGGCTTTGGCATTTTAGCTGACGAAGCTTTCAAAGAGGCCAACACAATTTGTGTTATATCTGGCTTTGATTCTGGTCGTGGTATTCGTGCCGAAGCCAAACGTGTAGGTGGTAATTTTCTTGCCAAACGAAATCCATCATCTAAAATATCGGCCATATGACTGTTTCGTGTTTTGGATGATCGCCCACCAAATACAACACCGACAATGCGACGATTATCACGCACAGCCGATGCCACCAAATTAAACCCGGATGCATGGATATACCCAGTTTTAATTCCATCCATACCATCATAGGTTTTTAATAATTTATTATGATTGCGATAGGACGCACCACGATATTGAAAATTCTTGGTAGAGAAGTAATGATAATATTGCGGGTGGTTATAAATCAATGCCCGTGCCAATATCGCCATATCGCGCGCGGTTGATTTTTGTGCTTTATTAGGAAGTCCAGATGCATTTTTAAACGTTGTATTACGCATTCCCAAATTGCGGGCCTTAGTCGTCATCTTTCGGGCAAAAGCCCATTCGCTTCCTGCAATATGCTCGCCTAAGGCTGCGGCAACATCATTGGCCGATTTTGTCACAAGAGCATATATCGCGTCTTCGACCTTAATGGATGATCCAACAGGCAAATGAAGCTTACTTGGTACCATCGATGCGGCGTGTTTTGAAATACGTATGCGTTCATTCAGGCGAATTTGTCCACGGCTCAACGCGTCAAATGTCATGTATAATGTCATGATTTTTGTAAGGGACGCAGGGTATAAAGATTTATTAGCATTTCGCGATCTCAAAACCTTACCTGTTTCCGCGTCAACCACAATAGACGCGTATTTTGGGTTTGCCTGCGACGGCGCTGATAGCAATAGAAGAAAAACACATAATGGCATGAATAGAATGAGATAACGCATTGTTCAAAGTATATGTGATTTTATTTTCCATGTCTAACCTATCCACACAATTATTTTATGGTTTTTACAATCTCTTGACCTTTAAATGCAAAAAGCATATATTTATTGCGACGCAACAAAAACAAAACTTAAATGGAGTGATAATGATGAACAATATGAATTTCGGACAAGACCAAATGGAGCAAATGACACAGGCGGCAACGCAGCAGGCCGA
>JAUHXB010000062.1 GCA_030427215.1 Alphaproteobacteria bacterium
GATGTATTGCCCTTCCCTAAAAATCTGTTATTCCCAGTCTTTAAATCAGGTGACATTGCAACATGGCCACGCGATGACCATCATTTTGATTTGGATGATGTGATGAATTTTGAAGGCCTGCCCAAAGCCGTCGACATTGATGTCAAAAACGACGTTGCGTTATTGCAATATACGGGTGGAACGACTGGCGTGCCAAAGGGTGCGATGTTGACCCATGCGAACCTGTCCGCAAATACCGAACAATGCCTGGTTGCCTTTGACGGTGTTGAAATGGGTAAGGAAAAAATGTTGGCGGTTATTCCGTTTTTCCATGTGTTTGCCATGACGGTTGCGTTAAATTTGGCGACACGGATTGCATCCGAAATTATCGCCATTCCAAAATTTGAATTGGAAGACGCCATCAAATTAATTCATAAGAAAAAACCTACGGTTATGCCAGCGGTTGCGGCGATTTATAACGCCATTGCCAATTATAAAGATATTGCAAAATATGATTTGGGATCATTGAAACGATGCATTTCCGGTGGCGCGCCTTTGCCCGTTGAGGTTAAACGCAAGTTTGAAAAAATGACAGGGTGCGTTTTAGTGGAAGGATACGGATTAACCGAAACATCGCCCGTCACCCACGTCAATCCATTGGATGGTGAAAATAAACCAGGATCAATTGGCTTACCTTTGGAAGGAACACAGGTTCAAATCGTTGATCCCGAAAAACATAAAAAGCAAATGAAGCAGGGCGAAAAAGGCGAAATTTGTATCAAGGGCCCTCAGGTCATGAAGGGATATTGGAACAATGCCGAATCCACCAAAAACACCCTGCGTGATGGGGAATGGTTGCATACTGGTGACATCGCCTATGTCGACGAAGATGGATATTTCTTTATCGTTGATCGTATCAAAGACCTGATCATCACCAACGGGTACAACGTCTATCCCCGCCATGTTGAGGAAGCCATTTACAAACATAAAGATGTCGAAGAATGCATCGTTGGCGGTATTCCTTGTAATAGTCGCGGTGAACGTGTCAAGGCATGGATCAAATTAAAGGACGACCGCAAATTGAGCGAAGTTGTCTTGCGCGAATTCCTAAAAGATAAATTATCCCCGATCCAAATGCCAAAGGACATTGAATTTCGGACAGAGCCATTGCCCAAAACAATGATCGGTAAATTATCGCGTAAGGATATTATTGCAGAAGAAGTTTAAAATTACATAAAAAATTGACTTATTTAGACGTTCTATGTATAAAAAAGAATGTCTAAAAAAGATTTTTATGTTGTGTCTACAGAAGTTCCGTATATCGACGGATTAGGTTCGTGTGACTTTTTAGAAGTCGTTTATAAAATGAGTGATGCCTTTGCTGACGCTGTTAAAAATAAAGGCTTTGAAATAATACTTCAGGATGATCCATATCAAACGGAATTCGAAGATGAAGAGAGCGCCTCAGCACTCAACACAAGGGAGCTTGTTCATGCTGTTCACGGCCATGGTGGACATTACAATTTTGATAATAATACCTTAATAGTCTATATGGATTATGAATCTGTTGTAGAAAATTTTAATAATTCACCAGTAGAGGCACTTAGAAAAAAAGCTGATAATCTATTAAAATCGCATAGACCAAAATAATATTTTCAACAACACAACGTAGCAGTATTCTAAAAATATATAAATATAATTTTTCTTTATGCCGCGGCGCGGAGGACTTTTGCGGCTGCTCGCGCCTCATCCGTCATTGATGCGCCTGACACCATGCGTGCGATTTCATCAATGCGTGTATTTTCATCTTCAATCGGGGTGACGCTTGTCGTTGTTGCGCCCGCATCATCGTCCGTTTTTGAAATAATCCAATGGTGATTGGCCTTTGCCGCGACCTGTGGTGAATGTGTCACCACCAACACTTGCGCCCCTTGTGCCATACGGGCCAACCTTGCGCCCACGGCATCCGCGGTTGGGCCACCAATACCGCTATCCACCTCGTCAAATACCATAACGGGAATTTTGGATGAGGCGGACAGAACAACCTTCAACGCCAACATGATGCGGGATAATTCCCCGCCTGATGCGACTCTCCCCAATTCGCCTTCGGGTGATCCGGCATTGGTTTTAATCAGGAATTTTACATCGTCGATCCCATTCGTAGATGGATTGTCCGCTTGGTCAATGCCAACCCGAAAAACGGCATTCGCCAATTTGAGATCAGGGAGTTCAGCCATAACAACCTTCGATAATGTGGCGCCTACTGCTATTCGTTTTTCGGATAAAATTTGCGCGTTTTCAAAATATATTTTTTCGGCATGAATTCGCGCCTGTTCCAATTCACCAGCGCGCTTATCATTGTGTCGAATGGCAGATAATTGATCTTGCATGCTTTGCAATAAATCAGGCAAATCATCACACATCACATTATGTTTTCGGGCCAGCGCGCGAAGTTCGTGCAAACGGTCATCGACATGTTCAATGTCTTCGTCTTCGCCCAAATTATGCCCCGCCATTTCAATATCACCCGCAATATCGCGCAAAGATGATAATGCCGCATCCATTTTTTCAATGAACGGATCAATGCTTGCGGGCGCCATATCCGCCACCTTTTCAAGGGCACGGATCGCACGATACAAGGAATCATTTGTGGCCTTGTCGCCTTCCAAGGCCTGATGCGCCTCGTTAAAACCCTGCATGATGGCTTCGAAATGTTGAAGGCGTTGGCGTTTTTCCAACAAGATGTCTTCTTCGCCTTTATCGGGAGCGATTTTTTGTAATTCCTCGACGCAGGCCGTTAAATATTCCTCATCCGCCTTGGCCTTTTCCAACATGTCAAAATGATCTTTCACGGCCTTAATCGCCGCGCGCCATGTTTTCCATGCCGACTGTGTTGCGGTAACATCAGGTTGTAACTCACCAAAATTATCCAATAATCCGCCATGATGTTTGGAATCCAACAATCCATAGGTTTCAAATTGACCATGAATATCAATTAACTTTTCACCAATGGTTTTGAGTAAGGATACACTGACGGGCATGTCATTCACAAAGGCCTTTGATCGCCCATCAGAGCCCAATGTTCGACGGATGATCAATTCGCCATCCGCGTTAAAATCATTGTCTTTTAATATCTGAAAAACAATGTGATTGGCAGGTAAATCGAAGGACGCAGTGACTGATGCCTGATCTTCATTTTTTCTCAATAATCCGCTATCCGCGCGATTTCCTAGTATCAAGCCTAGAGAATCTAACAAAATTGATTTCCCCGCGCCCGTTTCCCCTGTGAGCGCGGTCATACCCGTATCCATCGTTAAAGATAACGATTTTATCAAAACAATATTATTGATTGAAAGGTGGGTTAGCATTTGCCGTTTTTACTCCGGCCTAAACAGGCTTTCGATGGTTTTGTCGATGAAGCCACGATCATCCAACAGCGCCTCACGTTGCGACTCATCCAATAATTTATAGGTGTCTTCGTACCATTCACTGCCTGGATAATTATACCCCAACACCGCGGCGACTCGTGTTGCCTCGCCCCGAATTCCCAATGATAAATAGGCTTCAACCAAACGGTGTAGCGCTTCGGGGACATGGGTTGTTGTTTGATAATCTTCAATCACATTTTGGAAACGTTTAATCGCGGCGTGGAATTGATTCCGAACCAAATAATAACGGCCAACACTCATTTCCTTACCCGCCAAATGGTCTAGCGTTAAGTCCAGTTTTAACCGTGCATCGCGCGCATATTGACTGTTCGGGTGGGCGCGAAGCAACCCTTCAAATGTGTCCTTCGCCTGCATCGTCATATCCTGATCCCGGCCAACATCGGATATTTGATCATAATAATTCAGGGCCTTAAGATATAACGCATAATCCATATCACGGTTACCGGGGTGAAGGCGCATAAACCGATCAAGGGCAATAATTGATTCGATATAATCTTCATTTTCATAGGCCGAATAAGCCGCCATCAGCTGAGCCTTTGTCGCCCATTGAGAATAAGGGTGTTGGCGTTCAACCTCGTTAAACAAATTAAAGGAGGTTGTGTAATCACGCGCATCCAATGCATCCGCGGCATCATTGTATAAAAGCTCAACTGGTTTTTCATCAACGAAATTATCATCCAGAGGGTTTTCGCCATCCGATGAACACGCATTTAAAACAAACAAAAGGGGTAAAATGTAAAACCAAATTTTCATGGTTCTAACATTAGGGCTTAGCGTCATTTTTGACAAATGGTTTTAAGCGTTATACGCAAGATTTGGACTGTGTGATTGATTGACGGGCATATAAACACCAATATTCATGTGATCAGTAACAATCATGTAATTTGATTTATCTGCCATTAACGCGCAAAGCAATTGATTAGTTAATGCGTGCCCCCCCTTGGAAGATGTGAATTTCCCAATAAAAGGCATTTCCAATAAATACGTATCACCCAACGCATCCAACATTTTATGGCGAACCGCGGCGCGGTCTTTGCGTGGGCGTGATTTATCACGGTAAATCGCATCATCGGCATAAATATCCGCGTTCGTGACATCACCGCCCTTGATTAAATCCATCGCCTTTAATTGGTCGACTTGATCCTTGGTTGTAAAGGTTGGGCTGTCCGCCAATTCACGGATAAATTCATCATTATTCCCAAGGGTAAATTCATATGATTGTTGCCGTATAAAACGATTATCAAAATCGATTGAAAATTCAAATGACGATTCGGTGTCTGGTTCAAACCGCGCGAAAGCCCCATCATCACCGTAGACTTCGACTGTTTTTAAAATCTTCATCGCCTTGCGTGGGGCATTCAATTTTTCAATACCCACCTTTTTAAATTCAGTGATAAATGGCCATGACGATCCATCCATGATTGGTAATTCAGGGCCATCAACGGTAATTGTCGCGTTATCAATCCCCATGCCTGCTAATGCCGCCATAACATGTTCAACCGTGCTCACGCTTGTGCCATGATCATTTTTTAACAGGGTACATAATTGTGATGCAACGACATTATCCCATCGCGCCATGATAACGTTATTTTCGTCAATATCCTTACGGATAAAACGAATGCCTTCATTCGCCATTGCGGGGGATATTGTCATTGTGACGGGAACGCCACTGTGCAGGCCGATCCCTTTAAATAAACAAACATTGATAAGAGTATGTTGCATAAGTTTAAATATAGTGATTTGGCATCACAATCTAAACTCACTGAACATTTCGATATGTTACAGTTTTTTTAAAAACTTAACCTTTATTGGCTTTTAAATCATCATATTGAGCCAAAACGGCATCATATTCGGGGGATAATTCACGGCGTTCCTGAAAATCTTTTCCGCCTGTTGCACGTGTGATTGCCTGTTCCATCGCGGCAACCAAATTTTCAGAAATGCCAAGATCGCCTTGCTCTACGGCCAATTCCAAAGCAAACAAAATGCGGTCGCTTAAACGTTTATATTCCAATGCCATGATGATATTTCCTTTGTAAAATCCTTATTTAAAATAATTTTAACAGTCCTTGGCCTTTGAAGAAAGATGTTTTTCAATAAAGCCATAAAATGATTGTAGCAATGCATTGCGAATGTCGTCAATTTCCGCGTGAATTTGGTGTTCTGATTTTTTAAAAACATATGTTTCGGCATGCTTGATATAAGACGCCGTTTTCATTGTTCCGTCATTATCCACCACAGCATCGCGCCCCGCCATTACGAAAAAACAAGGTGTTTGAATGGCGCACACATTATCGCGCTGGTGAAGAAATTTAATACTGGCCAATGCCTCTTTCAACCATCCCCATGTCACGCCCCCGCATTGCAATTCAGGTTGTGTCCTAAATAGATGAGGCTGCTTTTCGCGGCGGATCTTATCGCTCGACACCTTATATTTTGCGATATTGGCGTAGATTTCATTCCATCGCCGTTGCCCCAATGCATAACGGTTTAACCACCCAATCTTTGACGCGGTTTTGATAATAGCAGACGATAATAATTTCATGGTTCGTTTGGGTTGCAACCCCAACATTGGTGCAATAAAATAAGCACATGTGAATGTATCGTAATGATTAATGAGATAGCGCAATGTGATATTCCCACCCATTGAATGCGCCATTAAAATTTTGGGCACATTGATATGCTCAACCTGTTTTAAAAATAATGAAAAATCATCAACATCTCGCTCAAATCCCATCGAATGATGGCGGGAATTATCATCATTATAACGATATGATCCGCCCTGCCCCTGCCAATCCAAAATGGCGCAAGCATAGCCTTTCGCATTTAAATCACGAATAATTTCAAAATATTCTTCAATCACTTCGGTTCGCCCAGGAGCAATAACGATTAAAGCCTTTGCGGCATCAGGTGCGTTAAACCCATATCGAATTTTTTGATTATCTTGGTTTTTAAATTCACCCCATTGCCAGTAGTTAGGTGGGGTAAGGAGCGATTGGACGTCTTCTATGTTCATAAAACAAAGTTTAAACGCAAAGGGCGCAAAGTCACGCAAAGTTTTACTTGATTTTTATTTATACATAATGATAAAGATGTTAGTATGCCAAAGGATATCTGCCCACAATCCACAACCATTCCTTTTTGTAAAACTGCACAAGCCGTTCAACGTGAAGTTAATTGTGCGATAAGGAATCAATGGACTCTTGATCGATTTGTTAATCACCATATTTCACCTGAATCTCATAACTTCTCAACACAATTCACTAAGACGCATATAGTTGAAGATAACCGCGTTTTTCATGACCCTTGCCACCCTTTTTTGGCCTTAGCGTATAAAAAAATGGGGGTCGATATATCACAATATCGGCATTGGTATAACGGCAATCACCAAGCCGAATCTTTGGTTGTTCCATTAGAGGTTTTTTTCGATGACATGTGTCGTAAAAGGCAATTTTTTTCACGTGATTATTACAAACATAAAGTGAGACGGTATTATCGAAACAACGCTTTTAAAGACAAGGGAGCGATAGAAAGAGCGATTAGAATCGCTGATTCCTATGATCATCCAACATCACTTTTTCATGTCTGTCGTCAGGCGCATTTTGAAGATGGATACTTGATAAGCCATGCAGCGAGTGCTTTCCGACAAGGTATCATGCCACCAAAGTCATCTCCTACTGAAACAAAATGGGGCGAAAACATAAGCAGACTTGAATTATGGAGCGATGATTTTCTGGATCAAATCTATGATGCTGTTTTACCCGCATTAGAACTTGCAAAAGAGAACATTACAAAATTATTAGATGATT
>JAUHXB010000063.1 GCA_030427215.1 Alphaproteobacteria bacterium
ATGTTGGATCAGGCCGCGATTTTGGATCAAGATAAATTTAAAGCTCTTGGTGGATTTGCCTTTGACCCGCAAGTTCCGACATTTATGGTCAATCCGGATTTATTTTTGCCTATTGTACCCGTTCGTGATGTGCGTTTTGACAATAACCACAAGGCCGCGAAAGATTTTGACGTGGTCGCCAGCGGATTTAATTTTGCCCCACTCGGAACACACGGAAAAATGAGTGCAACACCATGTAAGACAAGCAATGTTTCGGTTATTCCAGGATTATACAGCTTCACAAAACCAGAAAATGTGGGCGATGAAGATATCGCCGATATGACAGAAATGGCGGAAAAAAGATGGCGGGTTTTGTCGGGGTGTGTTACTTCATCTTTTGAGGAGTAATAGCTATGATTGATATAAAAAAATCTAACTTTCCAAACGATTTTATTTGGGGTACTGCAACAGCGGCCTATCAAATAGAAGGCGCATGGAATAAAGACGGTAAAGGAGAAAGTATCTGGGATCGATTCTGTCACCAAGATGGAAATATATTGAATGGGGATACGGGTGATATCGCATGTGACCATTACCATCGGTGGGAGCAAGATTTAGATTTACTAAAGCAATTTGATATTAAAAATTACCGTTTTTCGATAGCTTGGACGCGAATACTGCCAGATGGTATAGGTGAAATCAACCAAGCAGGCGTTGATTTTTATAATATATTAATTGATGGAATGATTGATCGGGGAATTACGCCCTGGGTGACCATGTATCATTGGGATTTACCTCAGGCATTACAAGACAAAGGCGGATGGACAAACCGTGACATCATTGAATGGTTTAAGAATTACGCTGAAACTTTGGTTAAATTATTCGGTGATCGCGTGAAAAACTGGGTTATTTTTAATGAGCCTAGCGTTCATTCATGGCTTGGCCACGGCCTCGGTTTTCATGCCCCTGGTTTCAAAACAAAAGAATCATACCTTAAAGCCGTTCATCACATTAATCTTGCCATTGCTCAAACTTACAATGATCTTAAACCACAATATCCTAATTTAAATATTGGATCATCATATACATTACTTCCAAATTATCCAGAAAATGAAAATAATTTAAATGATCAAAAGGCGGCGGATTATCTTTTCTGTTTTTGGAATACAAATCATTTCGACCCACTTTTAAAGGGGTTCTACCCAGATATGATGGCAAATGATTTTAGTCCGTACATAGAAAATGGTGATTTAGAAACAATTCAGGCAGATTTAGATTTTATAGGCATACAACATTATAATGCAATTCATGCAAAGTATGACGATAATTTTATCTTTAACTCGTTTTTTGGCGACAAACCAAAAGACGTTCCACAAACTGATTATGGCTGGATGATTAAACCAGAAGATTTTGAAAAATGCTTAGTTTGGTTGTCAGACAATTATGATTTGACTGGAAAGAATATCGCAATGACCATTACCGAAAATGGGGCAGCCTTTCATGATGAGCCTGTTAATAAGATTTGTAATGACAATAGAAGAATTAATTACCTCAATAGCTACCTTAATGCTGTCAAGAATTCCATTGATCGTGGAGCACCAATCAACGGTTACTTTATCTGGTCATTTATGGATAATTTTGAATGGGCCGATGGATATAGCCAGCGTTTCGGTGTCGTTCATGTCAATTACGAGACATTAGAAAGAACACCAAAAGAATCCTTAAAATGGTTTTCAAAATTATAACTTGACTTTTATTATATGTTAATATATAAATTTACTTTCTAAACAGGGAGATCTATTATGGCTTTGTTGCCCCGAGATATTTATAAAAATCAAAATCGATCAAAAAACGTAGGGGTTGTTTGTGTAACATATCGTAACCCTGATAAACCATCAATTGTTAGGGAATTTGGCCTTGTAGCCCTAGTGGAACAGATGTTTACACAAAATTATGACGGTAATATCACACTTAGTATTGTTGACAGCAGCCCAACACCCCACCCTTTTTTAGATAAAGTATCAAAATCACATCCCAATAAATTAATTTATACGCATGTACCAGATCGATCCACTGCACCAAAGCAATCGACAAAATTTGATTTTATTCCAGAAAATAAAACAATTAGGGCCGCTATGGTCGCGTTAATAAAAGAACGTTATGAAGATGGAAAGCAAATTTCACAAGCGATGGTTAATATTGCGAAATCATCTGACTTTTCATCTGTTGATGAACAAGATTATGATGCATTAATTGGACGCATTCCCAATACATCGTTTGCATCAGAAAATGATATAGAATCACTTATTAATGACGATAACCATGATTTAACGTCTTTAAATACCCAATTTTGGGCTAAAAGAATTCAGGAAACAATGGATATTGCGGGATTTGTACCTTTTGAGGATGATTACCCTATACAAACCAATATCTTTTCTCAAATTTTTGGGGAAAGACCAGCTATTGGTATGAAAAAAAATTATGGTATTCAGGCACTTATAGATAAAGGGTTTTCGCCAGAAGCCATCGTGTTTTCAGACGATGATGATCATCATGCACCAGATTACGTTGCAAAAAGTATCGCTGCCCTTGGCAATAATGATTTCACAAGAATGACGAGATACATCACGCACGTCTTTAACGCAAACAATAATACAAAAGATCACGAATGGGGAATTTTTGACCTAAGGATTGAAAAAGACAGTAACGGATATTGGCGTTTGGATTCATCACAAGGTACAGAACCCATGATGAATTTGCATCCAGATGGATATGTCTACGACGGAACAGTAGGAAAAAAATTCTCAAGATTAGTAACAATGGCTTGGCCTATTCTTTCACACGAAGGCGCACTGCACACATACTCAATGAATGCTTGGAGGAGAAGTGTAGATGCATTCGGTGGGTGTATTCCTGTATCATTCTGTGAAGATATTGCTTTTTACATCAAAAATAAAAATGCTTTTGGACAAGGGTTTCGGGATGTTCACACCCCTACCGAACAAGGACAAGAGTCATTTGTAAGGATTGCTGATGGTGGAAATGCATCAGTAATCGAGTGGATGCAAAACACACATAACTCGACACTCCCAGCATGGGCAGAAAGCGCAGTAAGCCCCCTATATGAAGCTTTGAATATGAGTGTCTCAGAAAAAAATAGACTGTTTATTAAGAGAGCAGAAAATTTACCTAAGCAAAAAATTGCCTAAAAGACAAATATGTTGCATAAATACTCATGCAACATTCATCTTTATTAATTCTTGATTTTGGGTCACAGGTAACGAAACTTATTGCACGGCGGGTTCGTGAACATGGGGTTTATTGTGAAATATGGCCTTATAATAATTGCTCTCCCGAAGACCTACAAAAATTTAACCCTGAGGGGATCATATTATCGGGCGGGCCATGTTCGGTCACCGATGAAGGCTCGCCACGCGCGCCAGACTTTGTATTTGATTTAGGGCTTCCCATCCTTGGCATATGTTACGGTCAACAGACCATGATGGCTCAATTAGGTGGCGTGGTAGAGGCAGGGCATCATTGCGAATATGGACGAGCCGACATTGAAATCACAAAAAACACGGCTTTATTCGGCACAACCTGGACGGAAGGATCAACGCCAACCGTTTGGATGTCCCATGGTGATCGTGTGACCAACATTCCCGATGGATTTGACATTGTTGCAACGTCAAAAGGCGCACCGTGTGCGATTATCGCCAATGAAGACAAGAAATTTTACGGCATTCAATTCCACCCCGAGGTTATGCACACCCAAAATGGATCAGAGATTATCCGCAATTTTGTTCGTGATATTTGCGGATGTTCGGGCGATTGGACGATGGCGTCATATAAAGACGAGGCCATTCAGGCCATCCGCGACAAGGTCGGCGCAGAAAAAGTTATTTGCGGGCTATCTGGTGGAGTCGACAGTTCCGTTGCCGCGGTATTAATCCACGAGGCCATTGGCGATCAATTAACATGTATTTATGTGGATACGGGCATGATGAGAAAAGGCGAAAGCGACCAAGTGGTTGGATTATTCCGCGATCATTACAACATCCCCCTTATTCACGAGGATGCATCTGATTTATTTTTGGGCAAACTTGCCAGTGTTGATGATCCAGAGAAAAAACGCAAAATCATCGGTGGAACATTTATTGATGTGTTTGACGATTGCGCCAAACGCATTGGCGGTGCCGATTGGTTGGCACAGGGGACATTATACCCCGATGTTATTGAAAGCGTCAGCTTTGACGGTGGCCCGTCCGTAACAATCAAATCGCACCATAATGTTGGTGGTCTGCCCGAAAAAATGGATCTGAAAATTTTGGAGCCTTTACGTGAATTATTTAAGGATGAAGTGCGCGATTTGGGTCGTGCGCTTGGCCTGCATGATGATTTCGTGGCGCGTCACCCTTTCCCTGGGCCTGGTTTGGCTGTGCGTTGCCCGGGTGAAATTACCCGCGATAAGTTGGATATTTTACGCGAAGCAGATGCCGTTTATTTGGACGCCATCCGTGAGGAAGGGTTGTATAATGAGATTTGGCAGGCCTTTGCTGTACTCTTGCCCGTCCGTACGGTTGGTGTAATGGGTGATGGACGCACATATGATTATGCATGCGCCCTTCGTGCCGTGACATCGGTGGACGGCATGACCGCGGATTTCTACCCGTTTGAAATGGATTTCTTATCCCGTGTCGCGACCCGTATCATTAATGAGGTGAAAGGCATTAACCGTGTCACATATGACATCACATCAAAACCGCCGGGAACCATTGAGTGGGAGTAACTTTGATACAATAAAAAAACTGCCGCAACATTGATTACGGCAGTTTTTAGTTTATAAGTGATGTTAAATTTATTTACGCACTGCGAAGATATTTGAGGAAATCGCCAACCGCCGATGTCATCTCATCCGTTTTATCTTTCAAATTAACCGCGGCGGTTGTTAAAGTCTCAGATGCCTGTCCTGTCAATGTTGCGTTTTCCTGAACCGTATTGATGTTTTCTGCAACTTCACGTGTTCCCGCCGATGCCTCCGTTACTGAACGGCCAATTTCCGCCGTGGCTTCGTTTTGTTCCGTAATGGATGAAGCAACGGTAGATGTGCTGTCGGTAATTTCGTTTACATCCTGAATAATGGTTTCCATGGATGCAACAGATTCTTTAATCGCGTTTTGAATGCGGTCAATGCGGTCTTCGATTTCAGTTGTTCGCGTTGCCGTTTCGTTGGCAAGCTTTTTAACCTCGTCCGCAACAACGGCAAACCCTTTACCGGCCTCGCCTGCGCGCGCCGCCTCAATTGTGGCGTTAAGGGCCAGAAGATTTGTTTGTTCCGCGATATCGCGAATGGTTGAAATCACTTCGACGATAGAATCGGCAAGTGTATTCAATTCCGTTACAGATTCATTTGTTCTGGCGGCATTGCCCGAGGCGGATTTTGCCTTTGTCGCAACGTCCTTAATCTGGCGTTCAATTTCGGCAGATGATGCGGATAACTCTTCCGCCGCCGATGCAACGGTTTGAACCGACATATCAGATTCAGTTGAGGCCGCAGCAACAGTTTGTGAAATTGATGTTGTTGTCTGTGACGCCTGCGATACCTCTGCCGCCGTTAAGGACAAACCTTCGGACGAAGCAGAAAGAGCCTGAAGAATAACGCCAATCTTTGCGTCAAATTCATCGGCAATTTTGGCCATTTGCTCTTTACGATCTTGTTCGGCCTTGATTTTCAATTCCTCGGCTTCGGCATTGGCCTTTTCCAACTGTATGCCGTTATCCTTAAAGACCTGAACAGCCGCGGCCATGTCGCCAATTTCATCTTTTCTATCCAATCCGGGGATTTCAACAGTTAAATCACCTTTTGAAAGGTCATCCATAACATCCGCCATATTTGAAATTGGCTTTGAAATAGATCGCGACGCAAAAATTGAAATCAGGATAACAATAATCATCCCACCCATCGTGAACCAGATCGCCGCCATTTTCATGTCATTGATTGGTCCATAAACCTCATCTTTATTAATTTCGGCTATTAAGGCCCAACGTGTTCCTTTAAAATAAATTGGGGCGTAGGCGGATGCCACTAATGTGCCTTTATGATTCTTATCAAAGGATACACCAGTTTGACCGTTAAGGGCATTTTCAACTTTGGAAGTTTGAATCTTTTGTTTCAAGATTGTTGAGTCTTCTGAAAAACGAGAATCGCTGCGCATGAAATAATCATCACCCACAAGAAATGTTTCTCCTGTTTCCCCCATCCCTGCTGACACTTGCATCACATTATTGATACGAGCAATCGGCATTTGGAAAATCAACACGCCCGCTAATGATCCATTAGGGTTGGTAATGGCTTGAGACATAAAACTCGCTGCCGCGCCGTTACTTGGTGCATAGGGTTTAAAGTCAAAGAAATGTTGCGTGTCATCCGCACTTTTTGCCGCGGCTCTGAACGCTATGGCTAAATCACTATCTTTCCATTCACCTCTGTTTAGATTTGTGGCGTAATCGGCCTCCTTAAATACGGTATAGACAAGGTCACCATTTGGTGCGACCAAAAAGATATCGTAATAATCACGTTGACGCAGGAAATGCCTAAACCAATCATGATATTTCGCGTGGATTGAACTGTAAATTGATCCATCGCGGGCATAATCCAACTCTTCCTTTGATCCAGTCGGATTTGGATTGTCGGAAATGTAAAGACGTTTTAGGGTTTTGGTCTGATCATTGCCATCTTGTCCCAAAATATCCCACGCGCGTTTGAATTCCAATGCCGC
Source organism: Alphaproteobacteria bacterium (assembly GCA_030427215.1). Lineage (GTDB taxonomy): Bacteria > Pseudomonadota > Alphaproteobacteria > Micavibrionales > UBA1664 > UBA1664. Next base: position 6,759 of record JAUHXB010000063.1, read on the forward strand.
CTTACGTACATAATCATTTTTGGCCAAAGAGGATAAATCCTGCTCAATTGATTGCATATAGTTTTCCAGGGCATTGACACGTGACGCTTGTAATGCAACCAGTTTATCTTCCAACGCTGAAGTCATTTCTTTCTCTGCGTTTGAAATTGCAATAAAACCAGTGATTAAAGACGATAATAAAGCCAATCCAACCATAGTAAGAGGCAGTTTTTGAGATATTTTAAGTTTCGATAACATGATGATTGATCCTTCGTATTATATCGATTTAATTATATAAATGATTTCTAAATAACGCGTTAAAACGTTCTGGAAATTCCGAATATGACGCGTGAGTCACATCCGCCTGCACATTCTGTCCCTTCCTTCAAATCCGTAT
>JAUHXB010000064.1 GCA_030427215.1 Alphaproteobacteria bacterium
ATTTTTTTGACGGGCCGTTAAATCATCCTTACGCGGGGCAACGTTATTATAAATAATAAGGTCGGATCCTAATGGTGAATTAATCGCCAGTTGCGCGGTTAGAAATGCGTTTTCGACGCTGCTAAATGCTCTCACTGGTGTGACTTCGATGTGATAGCTTAGGAATTCGCCCTGTTCGAATTTCTCGGCTTGGATTGGCTTGATTTGGTTATGAAGGCGGTCTTCCACTTCGGAAAAGGCCAAATCGCCTGATGCGCCGTAATCGGCCATTAAACGAATGTATTTTTGATTAAGTTTCATGTTTGCGTCTTCTTTGTTGTTATGTTTACCGGAAGGAAAGAAAGGTATAACCCTTTACGATCATATGATCAATGAGAGATTTAAATGTTTCAAAAGTTTCATCCTGATCATGGAAAATAAGCACATTTCCTTTATGATCTTTCATGTCTGAATAATCAATTTTGGTCTTTAAATCATCAATAGTTTTATAATCCCATTTGCCTTTGTGACGGTCCGTCATCATCCAATCAAATGATGAATAAGTCATTAAACAATCGGCGGCGTTTTTAATTGACGCGTTTTGGTAATAGGGGTGAGTGCATTGGTCAAATGGCTGTACGTATCCTTTGTCATGCAGATAGTTTTGAATTTTTATAATGCGTGGGTCATCGTTAATATTGGCGTCCACAACATTATCAAAATGACGTTCGGCGGGGTTACCATCGCCACGATCCAAATAGGGAAAACGAAAATAATATCCTGTACGTTTCATGTTGGCATACGCGTACACGTCATTGATGAATGCATCTGTCTTTTCAATCTCGGCGATGGATTCGTCATAGGACAGATCTCCAAATCGGGGATGAGAATATGAATGATTGCCAATGATATGACCGTGTTTCACCGCGCGGATTAAACTGTCCATTCCATATTGTTCAATCATATCACCACGAACAAAGAGAAGGGCTTGGATTTTGCGTTCATCCAAAAAATCGATCATCGCATCGGTGTATGGCGATGGGGAATCATCAATGGTCAGGTAACAAGACGTCATGGCAATGTCGTCAATCCCAATAACGGTAATTCATTATGCAGGACATAATTGACGGATGTGCTGTTCAATCGATCATTCACAACGGGCAACATTGGTGGTCGAAAATATGTTTCAAATGCATCCCAATTTGCGAGGTCATGTTTAATTAAATTATCAATCACACCACCAGTTAAATAAATGCCACCGTAAAATCCAGTCACGCTGACGATATTGTGCGCGTACAGCCCCAAAAATTCAAAAAATAGTCGGATGGTCTCAGGGTTATTTTTCAAATCCTGCATAAAGTCATCGGGCGAAAGGTGAGTGTTTGATTGTCCAGAGATGCATTCTGCAATCGCCCTTAACCCGCGACCACTGACAAAATCTTCCATGATGAGGGATAGGTTTTTGTCCTTACGGTTGCGGATAAAGGTTTCAATTTTGCGCTGGTCTTCGGTCACAGTCGTTGGTAGTGAGTGACCATCTGTAAATGTTGAAACAAAGTCATCAGTGACTAAAGCATGCAAGGCCCCTGTTCCAATAGAAATAAGGATTTTTCTATCGTTGATCGGAGGTGTCGTATTCGACAATATTTCTTTAATTCTATCTTTGTCTAGGGCTCTTAGGCCTAAACCACCAGCCTCGGAGTCCATTTTATGAATGATTTTATTCCAATTGAAATGGGATTGAAGGGCATCCATATTAATTTTGTAAGCATGTTCCCCTTTGAATTTATTATATCCGATGATGGGTCCAACAGGCATTAAGGCCGTTGCAAAATAAAAAAGATGATAGGTTTTTTGTGTTTCATTTATATAGGTTTGAACAATATCTTCAAAGGATGAAAAATCATTTAATCGATATTTTTTGAAACCGGCATATTCACCCTGTTTGATATAACGCGCAAACCGCGCGTGCGTTCCACCCATATCACAAAGAAGAATATTAGACATTTGTCTAAATTATAGAATTTGATACATAAATCCACTCTTTTATCCATGATGCTTGCCATGATGAAACGCGCATGGTTTAATATCTTCTAATATGGCTAAATATAATATTTTTCAATGGATCGTGGGTATTCAATCCCCTGTAACATTTCTGCTAAGATTGTGGGCGTGCGGAGAGCCAGTAGGAAAAGACCAATTTGGAAATCAATATTATCGTGCAAAACCACGCAAAAATTACAATCACGAACGTCGATGGGTTCGATATGCATCAGGCAATGTTGAGGCATCAGAGGTTCCGCCCGAATTTCATGGATGGCTACATCATCAAACAAATGATTTTCCAACAAAGGTTGCAGGATATCGAAAACCATGGCAAAAAGAGCATACACCAAATTTGACAGGAACAAATTTGGCATACCAACCGCCTGGACACGAATTGCAAGGCGGGCAACGCAATCGCGCGACAGGCGATTACGAGGCATGGACACCGAATTAAGAACAACAAATTAAGATTTATAGATATGAAACAAAACTCGATAGAAATTATTTTGGGCGCAATTGTTTTGGTTGTCGCAATCAGCTTTTTTATTTTTAGCAGTAGCACAGCCAATGTCGGAAAAGGGTCAGGCGGTTACAATGTAAACGCACAATTCACGGATATTGGATCATTAAGTGTTGGCGATGACGTTAAAATATCGGGCGTTACAATTGGATCAGTGGATTCAATTACTCTTGATCCTGTTTTGTATAACGCGGATGTCAAAATTGTGATTAATGATTCAATACAATTACCTTATGACACCTCTGCAAGAATAAGCAGCGAAGGATTGTTGGGGGGGAATTACATGGCCCTCGACGTTGGTGGCGATACTGAAATGTTGGAAGATGGTGACATTATCGCCATTACACAATCGGCCCAAAATTTAGAGCAATTATTAGGGCAATTCATATTCTCTCTTCAAGATACTCAAAAAGAATGAAAAGATTAGTCACGAAAGCTTTTATTTTCGTTTTTTTCGTTTGTTTGCCTATCCATGTCTACGCGCAATCGGCCCAGTTTAGTCCAAGCTTAGGCCAAATTATTCAAGAGCTTAGTGACAATGAAAACCCTCAAATTATTGAGGATGATTTTGAAAGCGATTTGATCAATCCCGATTTTTTGATTGATGATGGTTTGATCTATGATGACTATACAAAAATTAAAGTTCGTATTTTGGATAAAATCACTGCCGAAAGCAGAACCTTTGATTTAGATATTGAAAAAACGGTTGCCTATGGCGCATTGCGCATTCGTCCCATGACATGCAAAAAGACACCGCCAATCGAAGAGCCTGAAAGCGCTGGCTTTTTACAAATTTGGGAAAAAACGCATGAAGGACAAGATGAATGGATTTTTAGTGGATGGATGTTTGCATCTTCACCATCCCTTTCATCCATGGAACATCCTGTTTATGATATATGGGTTGAAGATTGCGGTGGTGATATCATCGCAACGACGGATATCATCACTGAACCGAAACTGGAATAAGATGCTGTTCCAATGCAATTTTTTGAATGAGATTAATATCCTGCCCCGTTGCAATATGATCGCCTTTTGCCGTGTGTAGGGCATAGATGATCTCGTCATTTTCACCATGGGTGATTTTAATGTATGACAGGCCACCATCACCCAGATCAAGGAATTCTTCCGGTGTCATGTTGGATAATTTTTCTGATAAATCACTATGCTCTTCCATCTTATTCTCCGCTGTTTACATCAATAATATTATTAGATTGATCTGATTTTTTAGACGTTGAGATTTTAATTTTTTGAATTTGCGGTTCAGGAATAATGCGTTTCATATCAATATGTAATAACCCACTATCCAACGACGCGCCCGTCACTTCTATCCCATCGGCAAGCACAAAATTCCGTTGGAATTGCCGTGCGGCAATACCGCGGTGCAGGAAAACGCGTTGGTCATTATCATCTGTTTGTTTTCCACGAATAGCCAGTTGGTTATTTTCAATTTCAATATCCAAATCATCCATGCGAAACCCGGCCACGGCCAATGTAATCCGCAAATGTGTTTCGGATACTTGTTCGATGTTATAAGGGGGATAGCCATCGGATGTTTTTTTTAAACGGTCAATTGTCCGCTCAAAATCGTCAAATCCTAAAAATAATGGACTATCAAATAAAGAAAGTCTTGTTGTCATTTTACTGTTCTCCTTATCTAATATGATCAAGGTTGCTTTATATAAAGACCCTTTAAAAAGGCGTCTTTATATAAATAGTATATACAAATATGATTTAAAAAATCAATCTATTTCGATTTCACAAATCTGCGATCACAATATCCACATTCAACGAAGGCAGCCTGTTCAAATGTGTAATAGGTAATGGGATGTCCTAAAGATGGATGCCCGCCATCGCACGCAACCTGATCCGTATTATGTGGAACCATAATTATTTCAGGATTAGCGGCAGGATTTTTGGCGGTTTTAATCGATAATGTCTTTGACGTCATTTGATCTATACTTTTGTTTTTTATTTATTGAAATTTAGGATATCATAATATTTATGACGTTTCAGCCTGAATTTTATGATCACGAAATCGTACAACAATCGCCAGACGATTATTATGAAATGACTTTGAATGCATATTCTGTGTTAAAGGCATGGTCATCGTCTTTATTTGCGCATGAATTGTTAAAATCAGATGGAACAATCAAAGATCAAAGTGAGATGAGTGATGGGACCTTGGACAAATATATCACTGCGACAGAATTAATCAAAAAACAAGAATCTATCGCAAAACCAATTATTGGTGTTGGAATGATGGATGGTATTGAAATTGGTGTTGGTCGCGAAATTATTGCCGTTTGTCACCAAATGAACATCGATACAATTCCTGTGCAAATGCGTAAGGCCCAACGCGCAGAGATTGAAAAACTTCTGCCCTCTGTACCTAATGATTAATTTCAGCTAAGGTTTTACTCAATGAGAACATTGTTTCATTTATGGCTTCACCCTTATTCCCGTAAAGTACGATTGGCGTTAGGTGAGAAGAATCTAAAATTTGAGGCCATTATCGAAAAAACATGGGAACGCCGAACAGAGTTTATGGCGATGAACCCAGCCGGCGATGTGCCCCTGATGATTGAAGAAGATGGTGCAATATTGGCGAATTCTGCTGTGATCTGTGAGTATTTAGAAGAGGTTTATCCCGAAATATCATTGTTAGGTGATGACCCTGTTAATCGGGCAGAGGTCAGGCGTATTGTGGGATGGTTTGACGTTAAATTTAATCGCGAAGTCACAGAATATCTTGTGGGTGAGAAGCTGATGAAACAAATGCTTAAGCGGGGTGAACCTCATGGTCCTTCGGTTCGGGCAGGGCACGCCAATATTCACTATCATTTGGATTATATTGCCTATTTGATTGAACGCCGCAGGTGGTTGGCAGGAGATCAATTGACTTACGCCGATTTGGCTGCCGCTGCGCATTTATCAACCATTGATTATTTGGGTGATGTTCCATGGGACCAACACCCTGTTGCCAAAGAATGGTATATTCGTTTAAAATCACGCCCATCTTTCAAGCCACTTCTCAAAGACCTTGTTCCTGGATTTAAACCAATGAATCATTATGAAAGTTTGGATTTTTAATAGAAAAACGCTATAAACAATTATGAAGAAATTATTCTGTTACGGATATGGTTACGTTGCCGAACATCTGGTTCGAGAATTAAGGCATCAAGATCCTTCATGGGATTTTACAGTAACAACAACGGATCATGAGAAACTGGCTCAGATCCGAGGCTCAGGATTAAGAGCTTATATATTTTCTGATAAAAGACCGTTTAATGATCCTTTATTTGCGATGGATGGGGTGACACATATCCTGATTTCTGTTCCACCAAATGAAGATGGTGATGTTGTTTTTAAGTCGCATGCGCGCGATATTTTAAAAATTCCAACCATTCAATGGATTGGGTATTTATCATCCACTGGTGTGTATGGCAACCGCGACGGTGATTGGGTTGATGAAACGGCTGAGGTTCGTCCAACATCGGAACGAGGATCGAAACGTGCAAAAGCGGAGGTTCAGTGGCTAAAGCTTCGCCGGATTGCCGGTATTCCAATTAATATTTTCCGACTTGCCGGTATTTATGGCCCAGGCAGGTCAACACTTGATACCGTTCGTGCAGGAAACACAAAGCGCATTAACAAGGACGGTCACGTCTTTAATCGTATTCATGTCGATGATATCGTCAGTGCGCTTATTGCCTCTATGCAACATCCTGCAGGGAATATTTATAATTTGGCGGATGATTATCCCGCCCCATCTCATGAACTTATCGATTATGCGTGTAAGTTATTAGGGATGGAATCGCCACCCCTTATTCAATATGACGATGATATTGATATGTCCCCCATGGCGCGTAGTTTTTATAAAGATAATAAACGCATTAAAAACGACAAGATTAAAGATAAATTGGGCATCAAGCTGAAGCATCCTGATTATAAATCCGGCTTAAACGCCATTTTTGAGAATGAATGACCCATCCTTCACCGTGATATCAATCTTTTTGGCCACTGATATTTTTGCGGTTTGATCCAGAATCACCCCTTGATCATCACGAAGAACCGCAAACCCACGGTCCAGTATATTTTTATAGGATAATGTTTCCAACATCCGCGAAAGTGATTTTAATCTATCATCTTGTGGTGGCAGGATGCGATCTTTCGCCCCTGCTATACGACTTGTAATATTGTGAAGTGATAGGGACGCCTTATCAATGACGGCACGTGGGGTTTGAAGACGACCAGAAAGCCCATGAAGGCTTTTATCTTTATGATCCAAATATCTTTCAAAATTTGATGATAATTGCCCCTGAATATAATCAAATTTTTGTTCTAACGGTTCTATCATTCGATTGGGATGTACCAAAATTCGCGTTGTTTG
>JAUHXB010000065.1 GCA_030427215.1 Alphaproteobacteria bacterium
TTGCCAAAGAATTGTTATCTTGGGGTGTGGATGGTGTGTTCACCGATGAACCTGACACTATTCGTGATGAGTTATTCGCGATGAATTAACGCATGAAAATGGCCTGCGTAATAAGGTGGGCCATTGATTATCCCAACCATCCAAATGCGTTGTGTTTGGAACAATTTCATAACTGACGCATGAATGATCGCTTAATTTTGATTGATAGCTTTTAAAAACATCAGTGGGGACAAACTTATCGTCCTCGGCAATAAAATGATATTGCGGAATGGTTGAAAGCCTATCCACATAATCCGCCATGGTCATCGAATACGGCATGTCACTGACCTTATGAAACGACGTGAAAAAGTCATTATCAACATTCCCTGCAATCGTTCGGATGGACGCAACATCCACGCGTGAGGCCGCCAGCAACCCCGCAATATTAGCCCCGCCTGAAAATCCGATCAGGTGATAACCATCACCACCCAAATCATTCAATACCGCTTGAAAACTGTTTACAACATTTTGCCCGAAACGGTGCGTCGTCCAATATTTTTTGTGACAGGTGGTTTTAAAATCATGGTCGTTGGCGTAATGGCATGGACGACCTAAATAAACAACATTGGCGTAGCGATCAATTTTCGCAAGGTCCAACGCAATGGAGCGTGTTGGCGTGGGGTCGGACGACGGGCGCGATTTTGTTATATAGGCAAATCCGTCCCCTTCGATATAAACATGAATGGGGTGCGATGGGTCATTCAAACGCACCCACCCATAAATTGGCAAAGGGCCGTTTTGAAAGGCCCGATAATCAAAACCATAAGACGCAGCCTGTGTTACAAAGCTATCTTTCTGATTGGCTTGGTCCGTTGTTTTACATCCCACAAAAAAACAAATAATCAAAAGGTAAGATAAATATCTTAACATGCTTGTTTAAGCTCTGTTGTTTGAAGATCTGTCTTAATAATCCAACCACCACCAATCACACGATTATCCAAATAACACACCGCGGCTTGCCCTGGTGATATCCCGTACTGAGGGACATCAAGGGTAATCGTCGATTGATCACCATCATGCGTTAACATCGCGGCATATGGTTGTGATACGGATCGCAATTTGATCTTTATCGGCCCCTCATAATCAGACAACCAATTTGTATCATTGATAATAATAACATTCCGCGCCAGTTTGTTTTTCGTTCCAACTATCACCTGATTAAGTTCGGCATTTAATCCAATCACATAAAGTGGTTCGTTGTTTGTCACAACACCGCCACCAATGCCAATGCCTTTTCGTTGTCCAACGGTGTAATGGACAATGCCTTCATGGTGACCAACAACGCGCCCATCATCCATGACGATATCGCCCTTGTTCAATGCCTCAGGACGAATTTTTGTAACAACAGAGGCATAATCGCCATTAGGAACAAAGCAAATATCTTGGGAATCAGGTTTATTCGCCGTGATTAATCCCAAACGGTCTGCCTCCGCCCGCGTTTTATCCTTTGTCCATCCACCTAGGGGAAAGCGTAGAAAATCTAGCTGTTCTTGCGTTGTGGCGAACAGGAAATAGCTCTGGTCTTTTAATGGATCAATCGCGCGATGAAGCTCTGATTGGCCTGTTTCCTCATTCATCACGCGTTGGATATAATGACCTGTGGCCAAACAATCACCGCCCAAATCATGTGCCATTTTCATCAAATCACGAAATTTCACCGTTTGATTACAACGCACACAAGGAATTGGCGTTTCACCGCGAAGGTAGCTGTCGGCAAAATCGTCAATCACGCTTTGGCGGAAATTATCCTCATAATCCAAAACGTAATGTGGGAAACCGCGTTCTTCGGCAACGCGTTTGGCATCATAAATATCTTGTCCAGCGCAACATGCACCTTTTTTTTCAATCGCCGCGCCGTGATCGTATAATTGCAATGTAATACCAATCACGTCATAGCCTTGTTCGTGAAGCATTGATGCGACCACAGACGAATCCACGCCGCCCGACATGGCAACGACCACGCGGGTTTCACTTGTCTGTTTGTTGAATCCAAGGCTATTCATCGCGGGCACTATATCCAAATAGGACAGAAATATCAAATTTTTGTTTTCTTAAAGGGCATGAAGCGTTATAACTCTAATCATAAGTCGGGATGTGGCGCAGTCTGGTAGCGTACATGCATGGGGTGCATGGGGTCGCAGGTTCAAATCCTGTCATCCCGACCAAATTTTTTTAATTCGTTAGGCGACGGAAAATGCCTATTCCGCTAATTCCATTTTGTTTTGAAGAAACGGGCTGTATTGGATTAGTCGCTGGTGCTGAAAACGCATAATCACTATTCACAGATGGACGAATACCTGGTGTCATCCCCGCGGTTGTGAAAGTTTTTACCTTTGCCCCAATGTCCGCGCGATAATATAAATCCATGGCATGAGCGTTATACATGCGGAAACATCCGCTGGACGCCTCTTTACCAATTGAATCTGGCGCATTTGTTCCATGTGCCCTTAGTAAGGAATCCCCACCACCAACAAAATCAAAATAAACCGCGTGGGTTCCCAGCGGATTATTAGGCCCAGGGCCATATGTTTTGGCCTCTAAGTTTGAATTATTCGCAACCATTTCCGCCGTTGGTGTCCATGATGGGCCATCAACCTTCTTGGACACAACATATTCACCATCATAATCTTGTTTTCCATCACGCCCCACGGCAATAGGGTATCGCATGGCCGTTCCGCCCCCATTGACGATATAAAGATATTTATCCTCAATATTAATCAAGATCGTGCCATTGGGTTCAGTGCCATAATAATCCACCATATTCTTTGTGTAAGAATATAACTCGGCAGACGCCTGTGCCGTTTGTTGTTCGACTGAATTGTTTGTACCATCAAACGTATCGTAGGATGGTACAGGTACAAAATCATCACCGCTATATGCCATATAGGGTGCACCTCGTCCACAAGCGGTTGTTAGTAATAACGCCGATACCGCAAACGCTCGCTTAATTTTTTTTGAAGAAATTTGTGCCATTTCAAAATCCTAATTTTTACTCTCATTATTATAATTTATGTAAACATTAAAGTCAAGATATTAATTTAAGTCATCTTGGTTTAAATCGCAACATCTAACCCATTGATTTTATTCATGATGACTTAGACGACTTTACTTTTTCAAGCCTCAGTATGAGGAAAGAATACACCTATTTTTCGTCCATAGGACGTAATAATAGCCGCGTCAAATTTTCCTTTTTGACTATCGCGTAAGATTTGCGCAAAATGCGTTTTAAAATCTTGGGGGTGAATGATTCATAAACGGTTTTTGACTATTCCATATCTTATAATAGGATTTTATTCTTAATTTGTCAATGGTTTTATTGAATGTTTTTGAACCACAGAGAACACAGAGTTTCACAAATGTTTACCTTCGCGATGACTTAGTGCCCCTTAGTGATCTTCGTGTTTAAAAACTGCTATCGCATGGGTTATAGATATAAGGGCTTTACCCAAAAGCCATAGGCCTTGGAAGTTTAGTGCAAAAAACATCAATCATTCCGGGTTCAGGATAATCATATCCTTCCATCCCTGAATATTCACCAACTGAAATTTCGACATTAAAATCAGAATTGAGTGTTTGAATTGTACTTTCAACAAGTGACCAACTATTACTTGAATAGTTATTGCTAGAGTAATTAAATGTTTGTGCCACAGTAACGAAAGGACAAATTTCTGTTCCTAAAACTTGCATTGTTTCTTTTATAACTGGGTGATCTGCAACGAAAGTTGTTTTATACCAATCACTTTTAATACTGCCAATATGATTGCAATCATTATGCTTGTCACATGATCTTAAATATTCGGCATTTTGAATTAAATCTGAAGAATCAAATACAATAGATTCTGCCTGTGCCAGAACTTCAGAAACATTTTCTTCACTAACGGGAGCTAAAAATGTTCCAGCTAAAACACCGGCGGCTGCCGAAAGAGTTGCTACTTGTAATTTATTCATAATAAAATTTCCTTTTTAAAAATATACATATTTAAAAAATAAAAGACAAGTATTATTTTCAAGTTTAAACTACAGAGGGCACGGAGCTTCACAGAGTTTTAAAAATTGTCATTCCGAATCCCCCCCGCCTTCGCGGAGGACAGGCTTCGTGAGGAATATTATTTATTACAACTTTTGATCCCTCGACTTCGCTCGGGATAACAGAAATGTGAGAACTTCGTATCTTAGCGCCTTCGTGTTTAAAAACTTTTATCGCTTAGATTACGACCTTCGCCGGAATGACAACAGATGGGTTTATTCTTCGCTTTCACCTTCAATGATTTCAACCACCTCACCCTCACCATCAATCGGCTCAATAACCACGCTATCTTCCTCATCATGGTCTTCGATAAGCCATGCGACGGACACGACTTTTTCTTTGCCTTTGACCGTGAATAACTTCACGCCTTGAGTTGAACGGCCCGTGCCGTCCGTGACCAACATCACCTGGTGGTCATCGGTGACGGGGAATGTTGCCACAACCTCGCCCGTTTTGTCGGTAACATCCATATTGATGACCCCTGACCCGCCACGACCCGTAGTGCGGTAATCGGTTGAAATAGTGCGTTTCCCGTATCCGTTTTCAGAGACACAGAGCAACAACTCTTCCTCCCCGCGCTTTAAAACGGACATGGTCATGATTTCATCGCCCTTTTGCAATCTCATACCACGAACCCCTGTTGAGGCACGCCCCGCAAACACGCGGATGTCTTCGACATTAAAGCGCATGGCTTTACCCTTGCGAGATGCCAAGAAGATATCTTCGCCTTCCTTACAAATTTTGACGGAAACAAGCTTTTCGCCCTCGCCTAATTTCATGGCGATTAGACCGTTAGATCGGATATTGGCAAAATCAGACATTTTATTCCGGCGTACAGACCCATGCGACGTTGCAAACATCAAATCGAGTTTATCCCAGATTTCTTCGTCTTCGGGGGTGCGCAGATAAACCTGAACAGTTTCCCCTTGTTCAAGCGGAAGTAAATTCACCATAGCCTTCCCTTTTGATTGAGGCGACCCCAATGGCAATTGCCATACCTTCATTTTATGCACAATTCCACGTGATGTGAAAAACAAAATCGGCGTGTGGGTTGAGGCCACAAACATATCGGCGACAAAATCTTCATCCTTCGTCGTCATGGCGTTGCGCCCCTTTCCACCGCGTTTTTGCGCACGATAGGTATCAAGCGGAACACGTTTCACATACCCTTGGTTTGTAATGGTCACTACCATATCTTCACGTTGGATCAGGGATTCAATATCGGATTCAAATTCTGCCTCAATAATTTCGGTGCGACGTTCAAAACCAAATTTTTCTTTCACTTCTTCCAATTCATCAACCAAAATGCCCAGCATTTTTTCACGGTTAGATAGAATTTCAAGATATTCAGCAATCGCGTCCGTAATCGCGCGCAATTCATCGCCGATTTTATCACGTTCCAGCCCTGTTAATTTTTGCAATCGTAGATCCAAAATCGCCTGAGCCTGCAATTCGGATAATTGATACGTTCCTGCATCATCAACGAAATATTCTGGATCATCAATCAATTCAATTAAGGGTTTTACATCACCTGCGGGCCAACGTTTTGCCAATAATCCTGCCTTTGCCTCCGCACCATTGGCGGCATGACGAATAAGGGCGATAATTTCATCGATATTGGCAACGGCCACGGCTAAACCAGCACCCGTATGCGCTTTCTTACGTGCCTCACGTAACTCATAAATTGTACGTCGTGTGATGACTTCCTCGCGGAATTCAACAAAGGCCTTCACAAATTCACGAAGGGTAAAACTTCTTGGGCGACCACGATCCAACGCCAACATATTGCAACCAAATGATGTTTGAAGAGATGTGAATTTATGCAATTGGTTTAAAACGACCTCGCCATGCGCATCGCGTTTTAATTCAATCACAACACGAACACCATCGCGGTCGGATTCATCACGTAAATCGGCGATGCCTTCGACTTGTTTTTCACGAACCAATTCACCAATTCTCTCAACCAATTTGGCCTTGTTTACCTGATAAGGAATTTCATCAACGACAATGGCTTGGCGACCGGATTTCATTTCCTCAAAATGCGTTTTTGCGCGCATTTTCACCGATCCATTGGATGTGTGATAAGCGGATTTAATCCCTGCACGCCCCAAAATCAAACCACCAGTTGGAAAATCTGGCCCTTTAATAATTTCATTCAATTCCTCGATGGAAATTTCAGGGTTGGCGACATAGGCAATGCACCCATCTACGACCTCAGTCAAATTATGCGGTGGGATGTTGGTGGCCATCCCAACAGCGATACCACCCGCCCCATTCACAAGCAAATTCGGAATGCGTGATGGCAATACAGATGGTTCAAGGATAGATTCGTCATAGTTAGGGATAAAATCAACGGTGTCTTTGCCGATATCTTCCAATATCGCCTCACCAGATTTTTTCATTCTGGCCTCGGTATAACGCATCGCCGCGGCGTTATCGCCGTCCATTGACCCAAAATTCCCCTGCCCGTCAATCAAAACAAGTGACATCGAGAAATCTTGCGCCATACGCACCATCGAATCGTAAATCGCGCTGTCCCCATGGGGGTGATATTTACCCATCACATCCCCGACAACACGCGCGGATTTTTTGTAGGGCTTGTTCGAATTATAACCGCCTTCGTTCATCGCATATAAAATACGGCGGTGAACAGGTTTCAAGCCATCACGCGCATCAGGGAGCGCACGAGAGACAATCACGCTCATCGCGTAATCGAGGTAAGATTTTTTCATCTCGTCTTCAAGATAAATTATCGGGAATTGCTCGCCTGTAGGAGG
>JAUHXB010000066.1 GCA_030427215.1 Alphaproteobacteria bacterium
TTAATGACATAAGTCAAATAAATTATTCTAACTCAATAATATTCACCATTGCCATTTTGTTGCCATGGGAATAGATAATAAGGGAACTATTCACACGAATTCGCATTGGTACAATTATGAGCAAACTATTCCTTTCACTGATATCCATTTTCATTTTAATTATCGCCGCGTTGTTGGTTATTCCATCATTTATCGATTGGTCGGATTACAAGATCCAAATTAAGGATCAGGTGGCAAAGGCCACGGGGTATCAGGTTGATATTAACGGCCCATTACGCATGGCAATCTTGCCGTATCCTCATGCGAATTTGAATAATGTCGCGGTGGATAGTGCCGATGCAAAAGGACCCGTCGCATTTAAAGGGCAAGTTGAAAATGCGTCAGTGTCGTTATCCCTTATTCCATTATTGTCGGGTAATATTGTCGTGAATGATGTCACTTTAAACAAACCTGTTTTGGATATTCGTGAACAGGGTGATACATCTGAGGCTAATGAAACAAATGGTGTCGCGAATGAAAATGAAACAAGCACGTCTTCATCAACGCCAATGGTTCAAATTGACAATGTGTCCGTCACGGACGCCCAAATAACCTATAAGCCTTTGGCAGGTGATGCGATGGCCGTTACCATTCCAAATTTGAATATGAGCGCGGATACAATTATGGGGCCGTACGCATTTGATGGTCGCATCATTTATAATGATTTTGATTTAAATATCGATGGTGAGACAAAGGCGGCGTATGATAAATCGGTCGCCTTGCCTGTTGCAATAAATATCAATGGTCAGGCTTATAAAGTAAATTATAGCGGTATTGTGGATATGAGTGGTGATGCCCCGTCTGTTCAAGGTGAATTGGGAATAAACGCGGGTTCAATCAAGGATTTGGCGGCTCAATTTGGCGTGAAGAATATTACAATTAAGGATCAATCACTCAATTTAACAGGCTTGATTAACGGAAATGCAAAGGCGTTTAAGCTTGAAAATGGATCACTGAATCTGGGTAATGCCAAAAATGCAATGCCAATCGTATTTAGCCTTCAACCGGAAGCCAAAAAAGGGTTGTTCAAAATTCAATCACTACCTGGTGGTGGAATGGTGGACATGGATATCGCTATTGGTGATAATCAAACATCCCTTAAAGGGCAAATGCAAATTGACAATGTTAAGATGTTAACGTCCGATGTATTGGGTGTGGTTGAGGCAAAAACGTTTGATAATCCGCAAATTCCAAACCGTGCGCGCGGCGATATCGCCATAACCATGGCGGGGAACAAAATATCAATGACATCATCATCAATGGAATTGGCTCAATATAATATTAAGGGCGCAAACATCATTTATACAACGGGCGATACGCCAATGGTGAATGCATCAATTGCCAATTTTGAAGGGGCGAAATTATCTGCGTCAGGAACATTGGATGCATCACAAGGGGTTGAAATATCGGTATCTCACCCGAATGCAGCGCAATTCATACAAGTGTTTCAGAAGGATTTCGAAGAAACCGCAATCACGTCAAAACCGTTTTCCTTTAATGGAATCGTTTTACAAGATGGTGATAAGATAGCTGTTAAAAACATGACATCAAAAATTGGAACAATTAATATTGATGGTGGGTTATCCATCGATCAATCGGCGTCTGTTCCATCAATCGTTGCAACAATTCAATTTGGCAATTTGGATACCCAAGCCTTGTTAACAGGGAAAACATCAAAAGGAACGTCTAATCAATCTGGCGTTTCTGGTTCTGTCTCTTCTCAAAAATCATCTGGCGCATCACCATGGACGCGGGATGCAATTGACACATCATTCCTTCGTGCGATTAACCTGGATTTGGATGCCAAGGCAAATCAACTGACACACGGCACATGGGTGATTTCAAACCCTGAAATTGATATTAACATTCAAAATGGGGTGATGGATGTCAACACAATTAAAGGCGGATTATTCGAAGGAAATATTGAAATGTCAGGTCGCGCAGAGGCTAAAACTGAAGGGCAACCCTTGTCCGTTTCCTCGTCAATTGAGGCAACGAACGTGAACCTTAATAAATTTGTAAAGGCGGCTATGTCGCAAAGCAAAGATCGTGTTGTTGGTACGGGTGGATTTAATATTGATTTATCTACAAACGGATTATCTTCGTCTGCGCTTATCTATGCCTTGAAAGGTGATGGGCAAATTACAACAAGCAATGTGATCGTAAGGGGTATAGATTTGGCAAAAGTGACAGAGGCCATTTCTGATGAAAGCCTGAGCGATTTGGCCACTGTCGTTCGCGGTGCATTCAGATCAGGTCAAACGGAATTCCAACCAATCAACCATGATCTAACAATCCGCGAGGGGACTATGGCGGTTGATAATTTTACACTCGTTTCCGATACGGCAAATTTAATTTCCAATGGCGAGGTGAGCTTTTCACGGTGGAATATGAATGTTACAAACACAGTTGATTTTACAAATCCTGATGATTTGCCATCTGTTGAAATGACATTGAAAGGGCCACTCAATGCCCCTCAACAAAATGTAGCTAATGATGTTTTGGTTAGCTTTATTAAAAACAAATATGGCGCAAAAATTCAAAATAAAGTAAATGAGTTAATCGGTGATAAACTAGGCGAGAATAATCCCGCTGGTGCAATTATAAATAATTTACTCGGATTGCCTCAACAGAAAAAGGCGGCTGAGCCAACACCTTCGCCTTCGTCCACATCAACACCCGATGCGGCAAATGATAACGCCGCCCCAGTTGAACAACCCACGACAGAGCAACCACAGCCAAAATTGGAAGAGCAACTTATTCGTGGTTTGTTTGATAAATTGGGTAGCTAACGTCTAATGTCCAATATCGTTGATTTTAAAAAGCCCAAAAAAAAGGAAGAGTTTAGAAAACCGAAACATCCGCCTTTAATCAATTTACCGTTTGTCACAAAAATTTTGTTAATTGGAATGATCTCTATCCATGGTGTTTTGCATTTAATTTTAAATCAGGATGATTTGGTTTACGTCATTTTGAATTTTGGATTTATTCCATCCATTTGGACAGGGCAGGGTGATTATTCTTTTGATTTATACGCGTTGTTCAGCCCCATAACCTATATGGGATTACATGGTGGTTGGATGCATTTGGTGATGAATAGTGCAATGCTTATGGCCTTTGGCGCAGGCGTGGAACAATGGATGGGCGCCAAGAAATTTTTAATCTTTTTTATCGCCTGTGGCATCGCCGCCGTATTTGTTGAAACGATTATTCATCCATTTTCTGATAACCCTGTTATTGGTGCGTCTGGGGCTTTGAGCGGTTTATTCGCCGCCGTTTTAATTTTATTGCAATCACGCGGACAATTGCCAACAGGAAAATATGGCATATGGCCGTTTGCCGCATTTTGGATTGGGATATCAATTGTATTTGCGGTTGTGGGCGGTGCGTTTGCAGGTGGTCAAATCGCATGGGCCGCACATTTAGGGGGCTTTATTGCGGGATTTATTTTATTAAAGATGAAATATTTTAAAGTCCCTCTTTAAGCTTACGCTTTGTTACATCAATCATGCGGGCCTGTTCTTCGTCATTAGGATCATAATAATCATAGGCTCGTTTCCACATGTAATGCGCCTCAAGCTTACGCCCTAATTTCCAATACACATCCCCCAAATGATCATTAATCACCATGTGATAGGGACGCATTTTTATCGCCCGCTCAAGGTATTTGAGGGCCGATTCATATTCCCCCATACGGTACAAAATCCACCCCATTGAATCCGTGATATAGGGGTCGTTTGGCGCGGCCATTACAGCCATGGAAATATATTGTTTGGCCTTATCAAGATGAATATTACGATCGGCATAGGCATAGCCAAGATAATTGAGAACCAATGGGCTATTCGGAAATTTATCCAAGGCGGTCATTAAATCCTGTTCGGCCCTATCCCATTGATCACTTAATTCATAGGATATGGCCCGCGCATAATAAAGGGGCCAAAGGTCTTGTGCCAATTCGCCATCTTGATTTGTTCCCAATTCTTCAGCCCTATTATAAGACACAATAGAGGCGGAATAGTCTTTCATAGAACGTAAAATATTACCTTTTTGATAATGAAATTGAGCATGATCAGGTTTTTTTTCAAGCGCGATATCGATAATATCAAGCGCATTTTGAAACTGTTCTTCCTTTATAAACAGATCGGATTTTTTTGAAATAACATCATCATATGATGAGTTGTCAAAGGGGATTTTCGCATAGATGGTAATGGCGCGGTCATTTTGATCGTAATATTGAAAAATATCTCCTATCATCAAAAGTGCAGGGACATAATCCTTATCCAAATATTGGGACATGCGGGCAAAGAGGAGCGCGCTATCTGTTGCATTTTCTGCCAACATGGCTCCTGCAAACCCGTTGAAAACCATGGATAAAGCTTTGTTCACCCCACCTTTATGATATATGGCGTAGTTTTCAGTCTTATAGCTTTCAGGGGTGTTTTCTAAAACCGATAAAGTGTCTTGATAGTGTTTATTATTCGAAAAACGGTCAAGGGCGGTATTTAAAAGATCGATTGCCTTTTCGCCCTCATCATAACGAAGATACAGAGAAACAAGGGAATCCATATTGATGATTTTAAAAAGAGGATCATCAATTGATTGAACCAATGTCAGGGCTTTATCCTTCTGCCCGGCATAATCGGCGGCAAGGGACTTGTAATAAATTTGTGCGGAATTTAATTGCTTTGTATTCGTGTTAATAGCATCTGGATTTGTTTCCGCGGCAATCCATGTTGTGATAATAGGATTGGAAAGCATGTACAACGCACCATCTTTATTCATGGAATTCAGCGCGTTAGTGGCGCTGTCATAGTCTTGGTTTTTGATGTGGTTAAGCGTTAGGAAGAGACGAACAAACGCATAAGCCTCGCCTTTGGTGTCTATATTATCTGTATCCAAATAATTATCTTGAATAGTATTGGCAAGGTTTATCGCATGGTCAAAATCACCATTCCCAAGGGCCAGAGTCATAGACCGTAATAAAATATCAGGATTGTTTTCTTCATTTTGAGTGAGAGCCGAAAAATTTTGCCATGACTGCGACCAATCGCGCCTGTTCTGGGCAATCATACCTGCAAGGAAAAGCCCGCTTCGTGTTTGTTTTGGTTTTTGGAATTGTTCTAATCGTGCCAGTGCGTCTTGTAATGATAAAGAACCATCTGTTGAATTGGTTTTTTGTCCTTTTTCAGGAGTGAAATAGGCATGAAAACCATATTGAATTCCAAAGGATAGCCCAATAAACAAAATTAGATAAATAATAACCGTGCGGAAATAATAAAACATATATCAATAGGATATATTGACTATATGGGTTCGACAAGGCGAAGTTCGACTTTTACATCAATGAATAATTCGGGCCGCCGCCACCTTGGGGGACTGTCCAATTAATATTTTGTAAGGGGTCTTTGATGTCGCATGTTTTGCAATGAACACAATTTTGAGCGTTAATGATAAATTCGTTATCGACAACTTCGTAAACGGCGGCCGGGCAATATCGTTGCGCGGGTTCCGCCCATTTTGGTAAATTTACCGATATTGGAATAGAGCTGTCTTTTAATTTTAAATGGCTTGGCTGGTTTTCTTCATGGGCCGTATCGGATAGGAAAACAGACGATAATTTATCAAACGTCAAAATGCCATCGGGTTTTGGATAATCTATTTTTTCACATGTATCTGCCAGTTTCAATTGTGCGTGATCCGCGTGATTTTTAAGGGTGTAAGGCAACATCCACCCACCCAATGTTTGGAATGCCGCGTGTAAAAATCCAAACCAATATCCCTTATGAAATCCAGGGCGGATGTTTCGAACTTTATAGAGTTCTTTATAAACCCATGATTTTTTAAACAGGTCTTTGTAAGAAGTAATCTCTAAACCTGATTTTAATTCTGTTTCGGCTGCGATGGCTTCGGCTGCAATCATGCCTGTTTTCATGGCGCTATGGTTACCCTTAATTTTGGCAACATTTAAAAATCCAGCCGTATCACCGACCAATAATCCACCAGGGAAAGTTAATTTTGGAAGGGACTGCAATCCGCCCTCCACTAATGCGCGCGCGCCATAGGTAATGCGTTTTCCACCTTCCAATAATGGTTTGATCGATGGATGCGTTTTAAATCGCTGCATTTCCTCGAAAGGGGATAAATACGGATTTTGATAATCCAACCCCGTGACAAAGCCAATTGAAACCTGATTATTATTCAAATGATAAATCCATGATCCACCATAAGTCTTTGAATCCATTGGCCAACCGCTGGAATGAATAATCTCGCCTTCGTTATGTTTTTCGGGGGCAATTTCCCAGATTTCCTTTACGCCCAACGCATAAGTTTGCGGGCAAGAATTTGCACGCAAATCAAATTTTTCAATCAGTTCTTTGGTAAGGGATCCATGGCATCCCTCGGCAAAAACGGTTTGTTTGGCGTGAAGTTCCATGCCCGGTTCAAACATGTCTGTTTTTGCGCCATCTTTGGCGATGCCCATGTCGCCTGTGGCAACGCCTTTCACCGATCCATCATCGTGATATAAAACCTCTGCGGCGGCGAACCCGGGGTATATTTCAACGCCCATCTGTTCTGCTTGTTCCCCTAACCATCGTCCGAATTGAGATAGGGAAATAATGTAATTCCCATGGTTTTTCATTTGTGGTGGTGTAGGCAGGCGGTAAGATTTTGACTTGGTCAGATA
>JAUHXB010000067.1 GCA_030427215.1 Alphaproteobacteria bacterium
TGAAAGCCAATTGCCGTGTTGGTTCTGCTTGCCCATTTGGACATGAAACCCCTACCGTAAGATTACTATTCATTTTTTTGGGTTTACCGCAATTCGTAACAATGAAAATAGTTCGAGATAGATCAGATTGCGATAGATTTGCAGGCAAACGCTGCATAACTTGCGAAGCTGTTTTTTTACCATTTAAATATTGTCTCTTTAACCCTCCGCCTGATACAAATGCAAAACAGGTTGTTAAACCATTTACAAGCAGCATTTTAAATATTGGCCCTTGCATTCCTGTAATTTCATCACGTGAACCCTCGTTTCTAGTGCTTTCAAATGACATTAAATCTTCTGGAATATTATCAAATGTCCATCCATCTGCCAGCGAGGCAATAAGGGCATCGGCTACCAGAGACTTCATCGTCCTTGCCCCTCCATAGATTAAAATTTCATATGGTTTTGACCAATCATGATTGAGCAAATGTGGCTTTAAACGCGCCCCTTGCGTAAAACAAGTTCGGGCAAACCCTGTGCGATTATCTGTTGTGGCTTTTGTAATATGCATAGATACTATTTAATGATTTGTTTTAAATATGTCAATATTTATTGTGGTTTAGTAACTGATTTCTTCGCGATGTCGCTTTCGGCCTTGGCTTTACCCCCTGTGGCCCATTCCATGTGGGCGCGGGTTGTATGGGCGCCCAGTAATAAAATCATAAAGGCATAAGACACCCATAACATCATAAGGGTTATCGATCCGGCCGCGCCGAAAGCCGATTGAGGGTCGGCAATTGAAAAATAGGCGGTGATAATACTTTGTCCAAGTGTGAAAAACACCGCCGATACGCATGCACCAATAACGGATGACAGCCATAAAATTTGGGCATCTGGGACAATTTTGAATATAAGAGTGAACAGGGACACAACAATGCCAAACATCACGGCCTTGTTCACAATCAACATGGAATTGATATTAATGAATGGAATTTGGATGGCGATATAATCGGCGAGGATGCTGAGCAATGATGTTACGGACAATGTCACCAACAACATAAAGCCGACAAAAAGAACCAAAGCCAGAGACATCAGGCGTTTTTTGACCACTCGCCAAAAGCCAGATGATTTTTTAATTTCAACATCCCAAATGTAATTCAGCGACCTTTGCAATTGCATAAAAAATCGCGTTGCCCCAAACAGGATGGTCACCGCACCAACAATCAACATCACGAAATTTGTCTTTTGCAAATCCAATGTCGTCATTGTGGATTTTAAATTGAGGGATAAATCTTGTCCGATAAAATTGGATATCATCTGATCAATTTCGGCATCAACGGTTGCCCGCTCATAAAATAGCGACGCCATAAACGACATGATGATAATTAATCCCGGCAATGAAAAAACGGCATAATACGCCGCCGCCGCGGATTGGGAGAACGAGTGTTCATTCAACCACGCGGAAAGGATATTTTTTATGATTTTATAAAGTTGTTTCATGATGCCTATGAATTTGCAGTTTATGGCGATAATGTCAAATCATACTCTCATTTTTATCATCTTGCCATTTCTATAAAACCAACGAATACTCATGGATATGAAGCAAAAAATGATTATTGGGCGATATGAATTATGTGATTTGCCTGAATTAGAAATTGTGGGAATGCGGGCGAGAATTGATACAGGCGCAAAGACAACCGCCTTGCATGCCTATAACATCGAAACATCGGTTGGTGATGATGGTCAAGAACAGGTAACATTCAACACTCACCCAGATAATAAACGCCATAAAAAGGCACCCAAAATAACTCTGCCACTGGTTGAAAAACGTAAAATTATCAGCTCTAATGGTATAAAAGAAGAGCGATTAATTGTAAAAATTAAAATCAAGATGGGTGAGAAAAAATTTTCAACAAATGTGTCGTTAACTTCACGTCATAAAATGACATTTCCTCTTTTAATAGGGCGCAACACTTTGCAAAAGGGTAAATTTATAGTAGATGTGTCACTTACCCGTCGTCTTGGATAGACAGAAAGATTTTTATTTATGCGTATCGCCCTTTTGGCCTCTAATCCTAATTTATATTCAAACAAACGATTGATTGAGTCCGCAACAGAACGCGGTCACGACATTGATTTCATCGCGATTAAAGATTGTTATATGGATATTACGGCCAGCAAGCCTGAGATTCACTATCGTGGTGGTGAAATTTTAAAATCTTATGATGTTGTGATCCCTCGTATTCGGCCATCTGCAACATTTTACGGGACATCTGTTTTACGGCAATTTGCGGCGCAAGGGGCATATTGCCTGAATGGCCCTGTGGCGATTGGACGGTCGAGAGATAAACTGAGAACACTTCAGATTTTAAGCGGTCAAGGTGTTAATATTCCAAAAACAGGGTTCGCCGATTCACCCAGAGATACAAAAGACCTGATTAAAATGATAGGTGGCGCCCCTTTAATTGTAAAATTATTGGAAGGTACACAAGGTATAGGTGTCGTGTTGGCGGAAACCAATAAGGCCGCGGAAAGTGTTATTAACGCATTTAAAAGCCTTAAGGCTCAAATTTTAGTACAAGAGTTTATTGCGGAATCAAAAGGGGTCGATCTTCGTCTTTTTGTTATTGGTAATAAAGTTGTCGCGGCGATGGAACGACGCGCAGCCAAAGGCGAATTTCGTGCCAATATCCATATGGGTGGTACGGGGCATAAAGCAAAAATCACCCCCGAAGAGCGCGCCATGGCCATAAAGGCCGCAAAGGCGATGGAATTACGTGTTGCGGGTGTCGATATTATTCGATCAGATCGCGGACCAATGATTTTGGAAATCAATTCATCTCCTGGGTTGGAAGGAGTTGAGGGCGCAACAAATATCGATATTGCCGCCAAAATGATTGAACATGCCGAAAAACATTACAATACAAAATCAAAGGTCAGTACATAAAATGGCCAAAGATATCATCATTAATGATGACATTATCAAACAAGGCGAACGTAAACACATTCATCTGGAAATTGCGCGTTTGTATGATTCAACCGAAATGTCGCTAGATATCGAGGTTACAAGAGGAAAAGAAGATGGGCCTGTCTTGTTTTTATCAGCGGCGGCACATGGTGATGAAATTAATGGAACGGAAATTATTCGCCGTATTTTGGCCTCTCAATCTCTTAACGACATTAAGGGGACGGTGATTGCCGTACCTATCGTCAATGCCTATGGCTTTAATACAAAATCCCGATATTTACCTGATCGTCGTGATTTAAACAGATGTTTCCCTGGATCATCCGAAGGGTCATTGGCCGCGCGTTTGGCGGATGTGTTTATTCGGGACGTGGTGGATCAATCAACCCATGGTATTGATTTTCATACAGGTGCGATTAACCGTACAAATTGGCCGCAAATTCGTGCGTGTTTGGATGATACAGAGGTCTCAAAAATGGCAAAAGATTTTGCCGCGCCCGTTATATTAAATGAACAATTACGCGAAGGGTCGTTAAGGGAATATTGCTATAACAATAATGTACCCATTATATTGTTTGAAGGTGGCGAGGCCCTAAGGTTTCAAAAAAACGCCATACAATCTGGATTTGATGGTACATTACGCGTGATGGCGGGGTTGGGCATGATTGATCCATCGGCATTACCTGTGCCTGAAACAAATCCTCAGTATTTAAAAAATAATTATTGGGTTCGCGCCCCGCAAAGCGGTATTTTAATCACCAAGAAACAATTAGGTGAATCCGTTGAAAAAAATGATGTTCTTGGCGTCATCACAAACGCTTTTGGGCAATATTCGGTTGATATAACGGCCTCCAACGCGGGGGTTATCATCGGTGCAACAACGTCACCTTTACTCAACCAAGGCGACGCGGCATATCATATTGCGCAACGGGAATAGAATATTTCCGATGTTATTTTGGTGGGTATATGGGATGATCCTGTTCTACCCAGAACCCAAGTTATATTTAGGGATAATGACCATAACGGGTGATTTATGTTCATTCACTGTTGGTACTTCAAAGGCACCGCGTCGAGCGTTGCGCGTTCGTAAAATAGTGACGCCATGAACGACATGATGATAATCAAACCAGGCAGGGAGAATACGGCATAATAGGCCGCCGCCGCACTTTGCGAAAAGGATTGTTCATTCAACCATGCACCGAGAATGTTTTTTATGATTTTGTAAATTTGGGTCATTAATCAATATTATAGGTTATTTTTAGTTTAATTAAATTTTAATTTATTTGCGATAATGTATTTTAATGGGACGGAATAGGCCAATTAAAAGTAGAGTTATAAAGCGAACACCTGATGTTCGTGGTCAAATTCATGCGGCAATTTCCAAACGTGAAAATCAGATGGGTGATGAAGTTCAATTCCTTCAAGATCAGCTGAATGCAGGTGATGAAAGCGTTGAAAAATTAAAAGAACAAATTGTCGCAACGAAACGATCAAACAACACAACACGCGTTGGCGCTTTAGCTGCTGTTGCTGCTGGAACATTGGCAACAAACCTAACTATTTTACAGGGAAGCGAAACAACAACAGATAGCATTCTGAAATATACGATAGTTATAGGGGCTTGCATAGCAGGGGCCTTGATGAACAATCACTTCAATAATACTGATATTGCAATGACAGAGATGTTGAAACGTGCCAACGCTTGGTCGCGGCAAGAATTTACACCAGAAGAAATTCAGACTTTTAAGGAATTATATGATGAAGTCAAAAAAGATTTTGAAGCAAACCCTAAACTTAAAAACGATGTGAAAAGTAATTTTGTCTTTCAAGCATCTCAGGGTGTAATATTTGCGTTGGCAATAGCCACCATTGCTTCTGCTGCAGATAAATTTGACTATGATTTTATAGAATCAATATCTCAAAAAATTAAAAATGAAGATAATATTTTAGAAATCGATCCTAATGACCCAATATTAAACTCTGGTGAGAATTTGAAGTTTCCGAAGCTTGATTAGTCAGCTCGTAATTAAAACCCATTGCTACAATTCCAACAATCATTAAAGCCATAGCTCCAGCCATTGAGTATGTCATAATATCATTTATGCTCGCACGATTGTATGCTTTTGTTAATTTTTCCATGAAATATTTATACCTAAATCCAGGCTCAATTGCAAATTTATTTAGGGATAATCACCATTACGGGTGATTTATGTTCATTCACTGTTGGTACTTCAAAGGCACCGCGTCGAGCGTAAAAAGACATTAAATGATTTAAATTCGATAGTGGATTTTCTTTATTGTGGATCGCATCAAAGGGGTGAACATCAAAAATGATCTTAATGCCGTGGCGATTTGCAATATTACAAAAAAGATTAAAATTTTTTCCGCCATATCCTTTACCAAATGTAATCGACTCTATCGTTTCTAAATAAACGGTATTCCATCCAACCATAGATATTTGAAACGTTACTTGCGAGGCTTCATCCTCGTAAGAATGTATAAAACGTTTGTCATGTTCGTTGAAATATTCATCCAACAACGTAAAAAATTGGCTAAGCTCAGCCAAAAAGCTACGTTGATCTATCGTCCAATGGTTATTTATAAAGTCTTCTTTTAATGGAACAGGCATAGTAAATCTTATAATTTATTTAAGGTCGATAGATAAGCGGACGCTCGCCGGCCATTTGAAAAATATTATCTTCAAAACGCCTTCTTTTATACCACGCTTCCAAATTATTTGGATCATAAAGGGGGTTGCTTAATTTTGTACTGTAAGGATAAACATTAAGACAAATCGAGATTCCGTGTTTATCTGCAATTTTTATAAGCCATTGGAGTGCTTTCCCTCCGTGTCCCTTCATTTCTTTAACAGCATTAATACCTTCAAGAGTAATATGATTAGGTGAATCATATTTTAAATGGATAAATACTTTTTTCTTCCAAAGTCTTTTTTCTGGATTATTTTTAGAGGCTTGGGTGCCCTCCCAGAACTCTTGATAAAAAGCTCTTTGACTCTCAGTCCATCCTGACCCAGCAAATATTTCCTGTAATTGCTTATCCATTATTCAAAATAGATAGCAGATAATCAAGACTTACGTCAACTTAAATCTAACCTCTTGATGCCTTTTTCCGCTCATGCGCCAACAAGAATTTCTTACGCAAACGCAATGATATTGGTGTGACCTCTAACAATTCGTCTTCGTTGATGTATGACATCATATCCTCAAGGCTCATGATTTTTGGTGGGGTTAATTTCACCGCGTCATCCGTTCCCGATGCACGCACGTTTGTGAGTTGCTTTCCTTTGAGGACGTTCACTTCCAAATCATTATCGCGTGTGTGTTGACCAATGATCATTCCCTGATAAACCGGGGTTTGATGCCCGACAAACATAATACCGCGATCTTGCAGGTTAAACAGGGCGTAGGCCACCGCCGTTCCTGTATCAGTCGAGATCAAAACACCACTGTGACGACCGCGAATATCACCCTTATAAGGGGCGTATCCATGGAAAATACGATTTAAAACACCTGTTCCGCGCGTATCGGTCAGGAATTGAGATTGGTATCCAATTAATCCACGAGAAGGCGCATGGAAAATGATCCGTTGCTTACCCGCGCCAGATGATCGCATATCAATCATTTCCGCCTTGCGCTTATTCATTTTATCAACAACGGTTGAGGCGTATTCTTCGTCAACATCAATCGTGACTTCTTCAATTG
>JAUHXB010000068.1 GCA_030427215.1 Alphaproteobacteria bacterium
TATGTTGTGATTGATTGCGACCTTCCCGAAAAGATAGGAAAAACTTACTACGATATCCCCCATACAACGGCTCTGTTTTGCAGAGATCCAGAACAATTAGAAAAAGTGATAAAGGGCGAGTCCTTTGATACAGACAATATCAGAGTTTTGCCGATTCACAGCCATGACGACATGAGAGCAAATGGCCATATTAAGTATTCTATTTTTTCAGATTTAATCAGTGATCATCACACAAAATTTGCAAAAAGACAGGCCAAAAATGATGTTTTCATCTATGAGAATAACCGCTTGGCCCGATCTGACACAGCAATCATATATGCGATACCATCGCGTCATAATACTGAATACCTCAATTACTATCTTTACACTTTTCCAACAGCAGAGGAAGGGCTGTATGTAACCGAAGATATTCTTGATACTGTCACATTTAAATCGACGATATTGCCTCTATCTATCAGAATAAATGAGTCACCAATACATAAAAATGACGCTCAAAGATTTATTGAGGAATCCGCAAATTTAATTTCCGAAGCATACGATATATATACCCCACCGATGAAGTCATACATAGACAAAGCCAATGGCATATCAAAAATTCGTAAAGTGGTATCCCATTCCATAAAGACGGTTATTCAACCTGTAACCCATTTACTTGCACGATTGGGACGAATGGAAGTTATTAAAGGCGCCACCAGTTCTGCTCTATTCGCTGTGGTTATTGCTATAGCCTCTGGTGTTAAGGCGACTGGGGCAGGTTTTGCTTTATTCTCGCTTGCGACTCTTAGAACTGTGGCCTTGAACAATAATAATATTAACAAAGCGATGAATGGTGTTACAAAATATATCAGTCGCACCCTTAATCGCAACAGAACCAATGATGTATCAAGACTCTATGACAAAGCGCCAAGTTTCACCAGCGTGCACAAAGTCATTGAGGTAAATCGTCGTATACATTATCCAATGCCTAATGCCTTTTTTGATGCAATCAAGTTAGTTGATAAAGATACAATATCAGCGGAAAATTTGGCCAAATACACCCAAGATGTTCAGGATAGGTGGAAAATAAAACGACAAAAGAAATCAGATGGCTCTCAATCGGCTATTTTTGTTTCTCTCATAAAATCTAAAACAGGAAAGGCTAGGTTTTTAAAATTATGGGATACCAAAGGTGATAAAAAATCATTTCCGATTAAAAAAGAAGATATTGAATCACCTCCAAAACCTGCTCAATCAACCGCACGCACATTAAGGCTTTTGGGTGATAAACGTCATGCAAGCGCCGAGCAAAGACCAGGAAAAATCAGGGCTTTATTTACTAAAATATCAGCACACCCAACACATTACCTCACCGCTAAATATCGTGTTGATAGCGCTCCTAAATCCCCTCGCCCTTTGGCAGGGCCTGTCCGCGATAAACCCGCGTGCAAATTATAAGGCCATAACAAATTAACGCCGCCAACATTGCCGACCCACCATAGGATATAAGCGGTAGAGGCACTCCAACAACGGGCAAGACACCCATCACCATGCCTGCATTGATCATGACATAAAGTGACAGATTAGTCGTTAATCCCAAAATCAGTAATTTTGAAAAGATATGCTTGGCCTGCATCGCATAAATAAATCCGATGATGAATGTGAGCAGGTAAAGCGCAATAACGAATGATCCACCGATAAATCCGTGTTCTTCTGCCCACAAGGTAAAGATAAAATCAGTATGTTTTTCGGGCAGAAAATTTAAACGCGCCTGTGTTCCTTCTAAAAACCCTTTACCATCCCATCCACCAGACCCAATGGCAATTTTGGATTGTGTGACGTGATAACCTGCCCCCATTGGGTCACGAGAGGGATCAAGAAATGTATCGACCCTTGCCCGTTGATAATCCTTTAACACATATTTGTAAATCAGAGGTATTGTCGCACCAAGCGTCACTGCACCACCAATAAACAGACGCATTTTAACGCCCGCCATAAACATTACAACAACTCCACCCATCCCGATCATTAATGCGGTCCCAAGGTCGGGCTGCAACATCACCAACCCCATTGGAATGACCATGATTAAAACGGGTAAAATTAAAGACCTATAGTGCCTAACCTTATCCGTACCAATATCATGATAATATCGCGCCATCGCCATGATCACGCCGATTTTCATCAACTCGGACGGTTGTAAATTCATGAAACCCAAATTGATCCACCGTTGTGCCCCCATACCGACTTGCCCCACAATTTCAACGATTATGAGCAAAGCGATCCCCGCAATCCAAATAGGATAAGATAACCAATACCAATATTTCAAATGGATAAAGGCCATAATCATCATACCGAAAAATAAAACGCTAAAACGAAGGATATGTTTGTTCGCCCATTGGTTAAACTCTCCCCCCGCCGCGGAATAAAGCGCAAGCCCACCCATCCCCGCAATAGCAATAATTAGAACAATCAGGATAAAAGGAAGGGATCTTACTTTATCTGAAAACATTAACGATGAACGTGAAGAGGCGAAATCTATCATAATGTTTTTTAAAGAAAATTACCCCTTTTCACACATAAGGAAAATACTCGCGCATAAATCGGGATAGATATGGCCCAACTCGTAACATCCTTCTAAATAT
This sequence comes from Alphaproteobacteria bacterium, assembly GCA_030427215.1. GTDB lineage: Bacteria > Pseudomonadota > Alphaproteobacteria > Micavibrionales > UBA1664 > UBA1664. The sequence goes on from JAUHXB010000068.1 coordinate 2,619, forward strand.
TCTGGTGAAATAATATCACCCGCCGCCAAGATTTTATCAAACTGAAAATTCGCCATGGCTTTAAAGAAAATACCGCTACGTTGCACGATTTTTAATCCCGCTTTACGCGCATCACGTTCTAATGTGTCCAATGAATATGTGATGTGATGACCGTGATCTTCTTCGCCTTTTGTAACGGCTGCATTATGGCTTATCAATCCCATTTTAACGGCGATTTGCCTTGATGGTGCATTGGCATTTGGACAGACCAAAAAGAACCGTCCATCATCATCTAACCATTCATCATTAACGCGTTTGAGAACACTCACAGGGTCGCTGACATGTTCTAAAACATGGCACATAAAGATATTTTTGAATTTTTTGTTGAGCGTTAAATCTTCAAACAGGCTGTTATGAAATTCAACATTATGCCCTTCCAATTCAGCCTTGGCTTTTTCAATAGCTTCGGTTGATACCTCTGCGCATGTCATATCAGGCATGTAAGGCAATAAACGTTTTGTAAACGCCCCTTCGAATGATCCCATTTCCATCGCGTTGCCTTCCCTTAGATAAGGCAAGAATGATTTCAACATGTATGGGTGCATCACATCATAATCAAAACCATAGAAATATTGACGGTCATCATTGTCTTTGGTTTCGGCGGTGTAATTACGATTGGCAGACATTATTAAATTCCTTTAATTTTTTAAAAGTTTAACAGCGTCTAAGATTAATTCAAACTCAATTCACGGCGGATGGTTTGAATGGCGTTTAAAATCATTACCCTAATGGGTTGATCGGCATCGCCATATAAATTCACATGACCAGCAATGATTTTATTTTTAACGTCTGCATCCGTCGATAATGTCACTTTATAAAGCGTCTTAAGCGGTTCAATCTCTCCATCAATATTTTGTGATGGAATTTCACCACCATAAACGGATGATAAAATTGGAAAATCAATCGTGCCCTTATCGATTTGCGCAATGGATTCAATCACCGCGTCATAGGATTGAAATAATGCATAGTTAGGGCGAAATATCGCGCGGTTCCCAACCTGAAACCGATCCAGATGATGTTCATCAATATAGGCCGTGATCCGGTTATCATTTTTTTTGATAAGCCTTAGAATGATATCCGTTTGTTTGATTGATTGACCCGCCATCATATCGGGGTTCATATCAACGATTTGTCCATCAAAATTGGCCGTGATGTTCAAATCATTTTGGCTTTCCAATAAATTATTTAATCTTTGACGTGCGGCATCCAATTCTTCGTCAATGGATACACGACGATCACGGAATAATTCAATATCGGTTTGATCACGACGTTTGAGATTTTCCAATGATTTTAATTCTGTTTTGGCCTTTGCAATATCCAAATCCAATTGGCGTGATGATAAAGATATAAGTGGATCGCCTTTATTCACGATGTCTTCATTTGAAACGGATATTGCCTCAATCATTGAAGGGGCGGGCGCATAAACCGCCTGATAATCACGCGCATGCATCGCGGCGGGAAATGTCGCGTTGTAAGATGTCGGGATGAATAGCAAAATTGCCGCCCCACCCAACAAAGCGCAAAGGCCATAAAATCGAAAATTTTTCATGTAATCATGTCGCCTTTCCCACCATATTTTTAACTCTCGCCAAATTGGCAATCCGATAAACCATGCCAATTCCAAAAGCATGGCGATCAATCCCAATGGTTTCATAAAAACCATATAAACCAAAACGGCAATCCCAAGGAATAAGAAAAACCGATAAATTAAAATGGCATAGCCAAATAAAGTGAGGTAAAACGCGCGACGATTATCAAAATCATGAGGTAATTCATCATTTAACCCCAAACAAATTTTGCGAATGGAATGACGTGCATAATCAATCGCCACGGCATGTAAATTTTCAATCCCAACATAATCACTTAGCACATAATACCCATCAAACCTCATGAGGGGATTGAGATTGATCAGTAATGATCCAAATAATGAAATCATCACAATGGTAAAACAAATCATTTGACCCAGACCAGGATCTTGAAAATGCCAAGCGATAAGCGCAATGGCGGCCAGATACAGCTCAAACTTCACACCCGCCATGCCAATATCAATGCGGGCACACTTGTCTTTTAACCGCCATGCGCCCGTGGCCTCGGTGTATAAAATCGGATACAGAACAATAAACGCCGCACCCATATGAGGCACAGGGACACCATGTTTAGTTGCCGTAAAGGCATGGGCGAATTCATGGATGATTTTGATCCCTGTTAAAATGATAAAGCTTAAAATCGCGCCTTCCATCGTAAAGATATTCATGAAGCTGGCCAGAAATTCATCAACACGTGGTAATATCATCATAATCGCGATCAATAAAACCACCATCATAAGGGCATGAAACCCCTTTGAGAATAACGGCGCCACATACGGCCATGTCGCCTTTAAAAATCGCTCTGGCTTAAATAAGGGGACGGTGAAGTAAAGATACCCATGCGCGGCCCTATACCATATTGATTTATCCTCTGGCAGTGGAATGGACGCACCATTCACCAATCCATTTTGCATGAGGAATTGCAGGATTGATTTTAAATCTTCTTCATCAATATCCAAGGTTGTTTCATCATTAACGGCCTTTATCAATTCTGATGCACCGTCATATTTATGAAATCGGCTTAAAATTTCAAATTCTGCCCATCCTATTTTATAAAATTGATTGGATGTTGGGTGATGAATAACCCATTGTGGCTGACCTTCATGATTTGTCGCGGCCTCATGAATTTTTAATAAGGGATGTAATTTTGGAAGCTTAATCTCTTCCATATTTTATAATCCGGTAAGATTACGAAGTGCAATGAGTGGACGACGAAACAAAGCATATCCCAAAAACGACCAATCTGATTTTAATTTCGCTGTGCCCTGCCATCCTATGCGTTGACCTTCATTCGGGTCATAAGATCCACGAATTTTATAACTTAATAATCCATCCGCATCGGGGGTGGCCTGATACCCCATGGATATAATCTGTGCTTCGTACCCTTTTAGAGGTGACGCGTTCATAAAAAAATCAAATGGTTGCCCAATGTCTAACGGCAGGATTGATTGCGCGGGAACACGGATCAATAATTCGCTTTGTGAAGGATCGGCAATAATCATGAGAGGTTCACCTGTGGGCAACGCCTTTCCTTTTAACGCGCTACTATCCGAAAAAATGGCTACACCATCCGCGGGTGAAGTGATGTCGGATCGTTCAAATTTTTCACGAGCGAAATTATAATCGATGCGTTTGGCCTCAATATCCGCGCGCAATGTTTCCAAATCGGATTTTTTTTCATCTTCGCGAAGGGATTGAAACCGCGCACGTGATAAGGCCGATTGCGCCATTTTTAAGGCTTGTTCCGCCTGTTCCATTTCTGTACGCATCGCCGATTGGTCCATGGTTGCAACAATATCACCTGCTGACACATCCTCACCTGGTTTAACGGTGATATTCTCAATAATACCATCAAATGGCATTGTTAATGTGGTTGGATTTTTGGCCACAATTTCCATCGGCGCGGTCACGCTTAATCGTACAGGAAAAAAGAATAAAGCGATTAATCCTAAGACAACATATTTGCGATAGCCCTTTAAATTAAAAAAACTGAATATGGATGTTTGTTTTTGACGAAGTAAATGAACGGTCAGTGATTGCGTGTAACAATCCATTAATTCCATTAAAAGCTGGTTTTGTTGATCGGAAAAAAATTTATCAGATTCAATCCAAAGACCACCAATCACGCCATCAGTATCATTTTCAAAAGTAATAAGATGATTGTGATCACTGGCCCATTCGCCATCATCTGTTGCATTGATAAAATCGATACGATCTTTTTTATCACTCAGTTGTTTTTTAATCTGTTGTTTTAACCATTGCAGATAAGGTGTTTTATCATCTATTTTTTGAACACCAGAAATAGATTCAAAAATAATATCATTCTCTTTTTTTAACCAGAAAACCGCCTGTTTATAATTTACAAATTCATGTGTTTTAT
>JAUHXB010000069.1 GCA_030427215.1 Alphaproteobacteria bacterium
TTTAAAAACATTAACAAAGACCTCAAAGAAAAGAGGTGGAATGTGGGGGCATAAGGCAAGAGAATATAATGACAGATTGCGAGACGGGTCTATCGATAATATCGCCCAAGTTATTTTGTCAATTTATGGCTTTGGTCGCGGGGATGATTTTAAAAATACAAATGCAAGCCTTAGTTATTCTGAGAAACAAATTGGAGAGCAAGCCATTCAATTCCTTGCCGATGAGATGTCAATCTCATTTAATTTTAAAATAGGTAAGGCAAAAGAGGCCATACAACATATTTTATCGGTAAGCCAAAAAGACGCCTTAAGTTTTATTGAAGGGGTACAAGGGCACGTTAAAAAATATAATCCGTATCTTTCAGATGAAGAGTTTTCTTCAATATTTGAAACCTCGCAAAACGATAAAGTAAAGCCAACAACTGTACTTTCTTCAGCGTCTTTAACGCCTTCAAAACCAAAGAAATCACCATTTGGAAAACCTTCGGGATATATTCCCGCAGAGGTTAAAAGAGAGCCTGTATTGCCTAAGGTTAAAAAAGTTAGGTTAGGAACAGCAAAACCTAAAAAATCAGCGGCATCTATCCCCACCGTCGCGGATAAATATCCAACATCAAATGATAATTTGGCTTTTTATGATCAAATCAAAGAGGAAGTGCCTGTTCAAGGCGTTGCCCGAAAGGCCTTTCAATTGGCCGCGCATTTTTTATTACCACAAGCGTTTGAATTACATGCGAAAGTTTACTTCCTGACACAAAGTAGAAAGCCCATCGAATCTGTCGCAAAAGAAATGGGTTTAACGCGTGAAGCGGCGGTCAAAATCCATGATGAAACGGTGGAAAAACTTCTCCCTCATTTTGGAAATAACGGTGTTATGGGACGGAAACCCTCCCTTCTTAAAACAATAGAAGAGCAGAATATTCAAACCACACCAAAACCGAAAACACCAAAAAGAAAAAAAACACCTGCTACCCCATCGCAAGAATTGCAATTTGAGGTTACCTTATCGGTTCCTCTGTCCGAGATTGAAAAAGGGGGCAAGGCCGCAATCGATTTTGGCAAAACATTAAGTGGTGATATTGATATAAATCTCTCCGGTGATCTAGGTGGTAAAATCACGGTTATCAGAAAAAGACTTGGTTAGGCCATCTCTTAAAACTTTCCCCGTGACTTTGGTTCCTATGTCGCTACAATCAAATTCATGACAATCGCGATTATTATTCCTGCACGATACGGTTCAACCCGATTTGAGGGGAAGCCTTTGGCTTTGATTAATGGCAAAGCCATGATTGATCATACGGTTGATATTGCAAAGGCCGCCGCGGAAAAATTTAAGGGCGCACGCGTTATTGTTGCAACGGATGATGCCCGAATTGAAACGCATTGTTTAAATCAAGGGCATGAGGTTTTAATGACATCGGATTCGTGTAAAACGGGTTCTGATCGTGTGTTTGAGGCGGCAATAAAAATCACTCCTCAACCCGACATCGTGATTAATTTACAAGGGGACGCCCCCCTTACGCCCATCATCGCAGTTGAAAAAGTCATTCATGAATTTTCGGTTAATCCCGATGTTCAGGTTGTCACACCGGTTCAGAAACTAACATGGGATGATTTGGATCGATTGCGACGCAATAAACAAACAACACCTTTTACAGGGACAACTGCTGTGATGAATAAACATGGTCGCGCCCTGTGGTTTTCGAAAACTGTTTTACCCGCCATTCGCAAGGAAGATAAATATCGCCATGGTGGTGAATTATCACCCGTGCATCAACATCTAGGGCTATACGGATATCGATTTGATATTTTAAAAAAGTTTATGAATCTGTCCGAAGGCACTTATGAAGCGATGGAAGGGTTGGAGCAGCTCCGCTTTCTAGAAAATGATATCCCTATTCAAACGGTACAAATCCCACATAGTGAAATTGTGCATAGCGGTGTTGATTCCCCCGAAGACATCCCCCGCGCCGAGGCGATTATAAAAAATCGTTCATAAATATCTTGACTAAACCATCATAACCCTTATAAAACGGCAGTTAGATTATTTTATAAGGATTAAAGATCATGGCGAAAAAAGGCCCAAATCAAAAAATTAAATTGGTATCGACTGCTGGAACTGGCTATTGTTACTACACACGTCGTACAAAAAACCTGACTGAAAAAATTGTTCAGCGTAAGTATGACCCTGTTGTTAAAAAGCATGTTGAATTTAAAGAAGACAAGATCAAGTCTTAAATTCTCTAAAACCGAAGTTTAAATTGAGGGTGTTTTTTACCGTCACTCAATTCGCCCTTTGATATAAATTTTCTTACCTTTGCCCTAATGAATTTTTTAACGCATGTTTCTGACATGGTTGAAAGTTTCTGATCCATTGTATTATACAAATGCGCCATCCCTTGCTTTCGCATAAATTTAATCAGTTGTGATGTTCTTAGATGAATTCCATCAGGGTTCATATCCATAAAATCTGTGTAAAGTTTATAGTTAACAGGGTTACGACACGCATTCATGAAATCAGCTCGGTACGTTCGCCCTGTTTGTGTTATGCCCGTCATATAAAATAGGGCTGTTAATGTTGCGCATGTCGTTCCACCGCCGGGAATTGGGCCAGAGTAAAACATTAATTTCCATGGATTGGCCATCAGGTCTTTATACAAAACACACGCCACGGATTTAAATATTTGTATTAGCCTTAATTTGACTTTGTTTCGTTTTGATAATCGGCTTGCGATAAAGCCATTATCAGCCAATTTCAAACGGTTGTTCTCAAACATTGTCTTTCTCCCTTTTTATCAAAGGCACAACGCATATTTTTTATTCATGCGCTCTGCCCTTCATAACGAAGAGGAGGATTAGGGCCGTTATAGCCCCAATCGTTTTTTACAAATAAGACGCGCCCGCCTTGCCTTGTAACAAAAAGTTGTATCTTCATAGCCCTTCAAAATATTCGAAGCGACATATTTGATGGTGGTGCTTGCACAATGGCTTTGCGCAAAGGCATCACGCATTGTCTGTTTATCATTATCCCGTAACTTTTTGACAAGCCCATGATGTTTTGCAAAATCTTTATAAAACCGAATACGTTTTTTGAAAAACGGGGTATGGCGTAATCCAGGCAATTGCAAAAGCAATCTTCTCAGATAAGGCTGGTTGATAAGGGCTTTTTCCGCCTCTAGAAAACGGCCTGAGGCCATAAGTTGAAAAAACGATGTTTTTTCACAAGTGTTTGTAGATATATGTTTGTTCATATTTTTCTCCTTTTCAAGGCTAAACACAATTTTGAAACCGAATTTGGCTGTGCTTAACCCTGCAAAGCAAGGTCTTATGAACTTATAATTCTATATTAACCATTATGGCGATAATGTGTCAATATGTTTTTTATCAATCAAATAAATTAGCTAATTCATTCATCATGACGGGGGGCAGGTCGGCAACATTGCGGATTGTCACCGCGCGTTTGTAATATTTTCCGACATCATGCCCAATACCAATGGCGGTCAATTCAACGTCACCGCGTTGATCGATGGCCTGGATGACGTTATGAAGATCAGATTCCAAATACCCAGAACGGTTCGCCGATAATGTTGAATCATCAACGGGCGCACCGTCCGATATCACCATCAAAATTTTGCGGTCTTCACGTCGACTTTGAAGGCGCTTATACGCCCATAGTAAAGCCTCACCATCGATGTTTTCTTTCAGGATCCCCTCTTTGAGCATCAATCCCAGATTATTGCGTGTTCGGCGGAGCGGTGCGTCTGCACCTTTGTAAATAATATGACGGATATCGTTTAACCGCCCCGGCATGGGTGGGCGTCCGCTCTGCGTCCATTGCGCGCGGGATTGTCCGCCCTTCCAATTGGCGGTGGTGAATCCTAAAACCTCGACCTTCAATCCAACACGTTCCAGTGTTCTAACAAGGATATCCGCACTTAATGCCGCAACGGTAATCGGGCGACCACGCATTGACCCTGAATTATCGATTAGCAATGTTAAAACCGTGTCTTTAAAATCGGTTTGAACCTCTTGTTTATAAGTTGCAGGTAAATTTGGATCGGCAATAATACGTGCCAAACGCGCGGTGTTTAACACCCCTTCGTCAACATCAAATTGCCAATGGCGTTGTTGCCGCGCCATTAATAACCGTTGCAAACGGTTCGCCAATTTTCCGATCAAAGCCTGCATCGGTTGTAATTGATCATCCAATTGAACGCGCAGATTTTTTAGATCCTCCGTTGAGGCAAGGTCGCTTGGGTGAACAACCTCGTCAAAATCGGTTGTGAAGATTTGATATTGAATATCGCGCTGATCAAACGGGTCGTTGGAGGGTTGCATTTTATTTGGATTTTCGCCCGCGGCTTGGTCACCCTGACTATCCAAATCTTGCCCACCATCCATGTCCTCCACACCTTGGGATTGCGTATCATCGGCATCCAACCCCTCGCCCATTTCGGTTGAGCTATCATCATTTTCGGCTTGTCCGTCTTCGCCCGTATCATCTGCGCCCTCTTCGCCCTGAATTTGAGATTGCGCAGATGTGTCAGTTTCATCCATCTCACCAGAATGATTTTCATCATTATCACCTTCGGATTCAGGGGAAGGCATGTCCATATTCATCAATTGACGAATAAAAATTTCTGAGGCCTTGGCAAAGGTCGCCTGATTATCCAAAGACGCAATCAAATCATCAAAAGCCTTTGCGCCAAATTTTTGTTCAATTTGTAACCGAACCTGATTGGCTGCATGCGTTGCCACCTCGCCCAAGGCTTGACCACTTAGATTTTCAAAGGCAAGAGCGCAAAGCCCTTCGTCCATTTCAATCACATCTTTCTTTTGATAGATATTTTCGAACGAGGCCATAATATTTTGACCAACACCATCCATCTGCCGTGCACCTAAGGCTTCGCATCGAATTTGTTCCAACATGCTAAACAGGCTTTGCGCTTCCTCATTATTCAAACCCGATTGAATGGCATCATCATGGTATTTGCGGTAGAGGGCCAGGCTGTCCGCCGCCCCGCGTATATGGGGTTGTTGATCAATCGGATCTTCCGCCTTTGGCGCAGGAAGGCGCGCCGTCATCGTCTTGTTTTTGCGGAGCAACCTTTTTGAATTTTGAGCAATGGCAGATACCGCACCACCATATGTGACATCCCCCTGCGCATCACCAGACACCGCACGATAAGCGGATGTTGTGATATCTTCGGTTGATTGGGCGTTTTTATCGGTCATTTAGATAATTTTTACCACGGAGGGCACGGAGTTCACAGAGATTTATTTTAATAATATTTTAAACATCATATGACATAATCTAATTAATGATTTTAGTAAGAGTAGAACCAATTTCTTCGGGAAAATTTCCAATGTCGGTTGAAGAAAAGCGAAACGCTTTTCTTCACCACATTAGTGAACAGCGCAAAGAAAGATTGGGCAATAAATTTGATTCACAGGATATGGGTAATGTTATGGGGTGTTGGTTTGCACCTGCTTACGCAAAGACAGGTGATGAATTAGATGTTTTAGAATATGCAAATGATATCATAAGAGTTGATCATGAAGGAAGTGATATTCGTTTAATTGCTATCGAAATACCAGATGATGAAATAGATAAATATCGTGTAAAGAATATGCCAGAAGGCAGTTTTGCACGTCAAAGATCTCGCAATGAAGATTCAGAGTACGTTATACCTACAGATATTATTATAAAAAACGCCAGAATTATAATGACTCTTAGACATGATGAGGTCCTGGAATCTCATTTGTATAGAGCATGTTTATCTCAATTTGAAAATGATCTGACCAGTCACGCTGAATTAAAATCTTCGCGTCAACTTCGTGAGGCTTTACGAACTTCGCGTTAAAAGATAAATTCAATAGATTGCTTCGTCGTTACACTCTTCGCAATGACAATTAAAGCGATGATAAAATATCAACACCAAACACACGTTGGTAATATTCCGCGACAATGGGGCGTTCCAATTCATCGCATTTATTCAAGAATGTTAGGCGGAACGCGACTTCGCGGTCTTTAAAAATCTGTTCATTTTCAACCCATGAAATAATTGTGCGTGGGGACATGAGTGTCGAGATATCCCCCGCCATGAACCCCGTACGCGTCATATCCGCCATACGAACCATTTTATCAATTTGTGATTTATCGTAATCTTTAAACCGAGATGTGACGATTGCGACCTCTTGATCATGAGGCAGATAATTTAATGTCTGGACGATGTTCCATCGGTCCATTTGTCCCGCATTAATTTGTTGTGTTCCGTGATAAAGACCCGATGTATCGCCCAAACCAATTGTGTTTGTGGTTGCAAATAAACGGAAAGATTGATGGGCGCGGATAACCTTATTTTGTTCCAACATTGTCATGCGACCTTCGGCTTCTAACAATCTTTGGATCACAAACATCACATCGGGGCGTCCGGCATCATATTCATCAAACACCAATGCGACAGGGTTTTGCATCGCCCAAGGCAACAAGCC
>JAUHXB010000070.1 GCA_030427215.1 Alphaproteobacteria bacterium
TCCAATTTCACCTCACGAACTAATGATATCCCAACATCATGTTGATATGACACACCTGTCACATCATACCCTTGTGATAAAAAATAATGGCACGCATTATGACCTAAAAGCCCGCTTGCCCCTGTGATGAGTATTTTTTTCTTCAAATCAAATAATCCAATAATTTCGTAATGATTTTGACCACAGAATGGCCCTCAATGTCAAGGCAATTGCGGTTTTACCTTCTTTTAAAAACCATCAGCGAGAGATTATGCCCCGCTTCGTAATTTTCTTGATCCACGGATTGGGAAACAGGGCGCAAAATTTCAACGGGAACAAAGCCTTGCCTCATAAATTCATATTCCCAAAACCGAGGGTATCGATTTTGATTTTCATTAATCACCAAAACAACATAATTTTTCGTGACACGACACACTTCCCTGATTAGAGGAAAGGACGGGTGAACCAATTCCAACGTCGCACCATGCGAATAGGTAATGTCGAACTCTCGTGTTTTGCGATTTGATAAATACCGTTGAAAAACATCACACTCAACTTTAGCGACATCTTTTAAAGCAGGAAACCATTCAGGCATGTAATCCAGCGCCTTTTGTGAAATATCAACACCATAGAGATTTTTATAACCTTTATTTGCAATTGCATCCATAAATCGCCCGCAATTACACCCAATATCTAAAAACTTATCATCTTTTGACTGCGCGCGCGCTAAAACCTGATCAACCAGTATTTGAGAATGCGGATCAATGGCTTTAAAATCCGATGGATCACATCCTTTAACCCCAACATCACCTGTTGCCCAATTTATTGGTTCATAAACACGCGGCCAAAACCGTACAATTTTTAAAAATAATTTTTTTAAATCACTCTCTTTTTTATTATTAGGATTGACGAAATCATTGTAGTCTTTCTCGCGGATAACCAATGGCCATAGGGCATGAACATTAAGGAAGGTATTACGAAACTTTATCCAAAAAATCTTTGAATTTGTCCACGGTGTTACAATTTTAAAATGATGTCTGGGCATGTGGGCCACAATATAATGAAAAATTTATAAATGCTAGGCGCTTTCACCTAAACGAGCCAAATTATATTTTTCACCAAGGATTTTTGACCACCACGACTCATTATCCAAATACCATTGAACCGTTTTGCGAAGACCCGTTTCAAAAGTCTCAGTAGGCGAAAAACCCAATTCTTTTTCAATTTTGGATGCATTAATGGCATATCGACGGTCATGCCCAGGGCGATCTTTTACGAATTCAATTTGATCTCTGTAATTGCCCTCAATAGGACGCATCTCATTCAATAAATCGCAAATCATATGTACGACATCGATGTTTTTACGTTCCGTATTGCCACCCACATTATATGTTTCACCAATTACACCATGTTCAATCACAGCGGTCAGTGCGCGAGCGTGATCTTCAACATACAACCAATCGCGAATATTTGTTCCATCACCATAAATTGGCAACGGCTTACCATGAATGGCATTCAAAATTATATGTGGGATTAATTTTTCCGGATGGTGATAAGGCCCATAATTATTGGAACAATTTGTAATCAATATTGGCAATCCATATGTTCGCCCCCATGCCCGAACCAGATGGTCAGACGATGCCTTTGACGCCGAATAGGGAGAAGATGGCATGTAAGATGTTTTTTCGGTAAAGGCCGGATCACCTATTTCCAAATCACCAAAAACTTCATCTGTTGAAATATGATGGAATTTAAAATTGGTTTTCGCACCGTCACTCCAATAAGCCCGCGCGGTCTCAAGCAGAGTAAACGTTCCGACAATATTTGTTTTTATAAATGGTGCCGCCCCATCAATGGATCGATCAACATGCGATTCCGCGGCCAAATTCATCACTGCATCAGGATGATATTTTTCAAATAATTTTTGTAACGCAAGCGCATCACATATATCAACCTGTTCGAAATAATACCTGTTCGAATCTGCAACAGAATCCAAACTTTCAATATTTGAAGCATAGGTTAATTTATCAATATTAATAATATGATATCGCGTATTATTAATTAGATGCTTTACAAGTGTAGAGCCAATAAACCCCGCGCCACCCGTTACGAAAATCATCATGATGCTTTGCCTCTATTTTGAATCCATCGCCAGCTATCTTGACACATATCATCTAAATTTTTCGTTGGCGCCCACCCCATTTCATTTTGGACCTTTTTTATATCCGCATAAGATGCAGCAATGTCACCAGGGCGACGGCCAACAATTTTGCAAGGGATGACATTGCCGCAGGCACTTTCGTAAGAACTCAGAACCTGCTTCACACTATATCCGTCTCCAGATCCTAAATTATAAATATTCACGCCTGTTGATTTAAGGGATTGATCCAGCGCCATGACATGCCCACGCGCCAAATCTACAACATGAATGTAATCGCGCACGCCCGTTCCATCTATCGTTTCATAATCATCGCCATAAATTGAAAGCTCTGCCAAATCACCCGATGCGACCTTTGCCATGTAAGGCATCAAATTATTTGGAATGCCCTGTGGGTCTTCGCCAATTAAACCGCTTTCATGCGCGCCGACCGGATTGAAATATCGCAAAATCGTCATCGATAACGATGCGTCAGTAGCGGCGATATCCTTCATCATTTCCTCCACCATATATTTTGTTCGACCATATGGATTGCCCACCTGCCCTGTGGGCATAGCCTCTGTGAATGGCGGCGACAGATCAACATTATAAACGGTTGCGGAGCTACTAAAAATTAGAGATTTAACATCATGCGCCTTCATGACATCGATTAAATAAAGCGACCCCTTTACATTATTACTATAATATCTCGCAGGTTGATCAACCGATTCACCAACGGCCTTTAATCCCGCAAAATGAATCACGGATAACGGATGGTGTTTTTCAAAAATACTATCCAATGCCTCACGATTACGAATGTCCTCTTCGTAAAAAACAATATTTTGGCCTGTAATTTTACAAAGCCTATCCAAGACATCTTTTTTCGAATTAGACAGATTATCAATAAGAATGGGCGTATAACCATGGTCGATCAGCTCAACACAACTATGCGAACCGATATACCCCAAACCACCAGTGACGATAATGTTTTTTGACATTGAAATCATATTTTACCCGCAATAATCAGACTATCCAAGCGATTAAAATCTGGCTATTGTAGATTTCATGAAAATATTGATTACAGGCGCGGCTGGATTTATTGGATCGCACGTTGCGCACTCATTACTATCGCGCGGAGACCAAGTCGTTGGCATTGATAATCTAAACGATTATTATGACCCGAAACTAAAACGAGCGCGGCTAAACAAACTCACGCCCAATGAAAATTTTACATTCTATAAAAACGATATCGCAGATAGCGATGCTGTCGCAAAAATTTTCAAGGATGAAAACCCTGATAAGGTTATCAATCTTGCCGCACAGGCGGGCGTTCGCTATTCGCTTGAAAATCCACATGCCTATATCAATTCCAATATTGTCGGGCATTTGAATATTATGGAAGGGTGTCGTCACACGGACAGTGTTATCAAATTTGTTTACGCGTCATCGTCTTCTGTTTATGGCGGGAACACCAAAAAGCCATTTTCGGTTGAGGATAATGTGGACAGCCCAGTATCCCTCTATGCCGCGACCAAAAAATCTGATGAATTAATGAGTTACTGCTACTCACACCTATATGGCATCGAGTCCGTTGGCCTTAGATTTTTTACCGTATACGGGCCTTGGGGACGTCCTGATATGGCGGCCTATTTATTTGCCGATGCCATACGACAAGGGAAACCGATTAATGTATTTAATCATGGAAATATGATGCGGGATTTTACATTTATTGATGATATCGTATCTGGGATTATCGCATCATTGGATAAAAATATTACTGCCGATGACAAGGGTGTTAAGCACAAAGTTTACAATTTGGGAAATAATAAATCCGAAAAATTAATGGATTATATTGGTGAAATCGAAACCGCCATGGGCGCAGAGGCGACAAAAAATATGCTACCAATGCAAGCGGGAGACGTTCCAGAAACCTATGCCGATATTGAGGCATCAACACGCGATTTAGGATACGAACCAACAACACCCATATCGGTTGGAATCCCCAAATTTATTGAATGGTATAAAGATTATTACAAGGTTTAAATGAAAATAACCTATATCACAATGTTGTGGCCTGCAGCATCAGAAACATTCGCAATTCGTGATGTGAAGACCCTTCTTGATCAAGGGCACGATATTGATGTGATTGGGTTACGCCCAGATTTTCGCAAAGAAAGATCGCCCTATACTATACCGTCCACCCGAATGAACTTGAAAAATCAGATAAAAGGATTTTTATTTATAATCATATATTTAAATACATTAATTAAATTATTAATTGAACTTTTAAAATTAAGAGAAACACCAAAAAACATTTTTAAAAGTGTTCTGTTATTTCCCGCGGTCGCACTTTCTGTTTCAAAAATTGAAAATAACAAACCCGACATTGTGCATTTATTTTGGGGGCATTTTCCATCGATGATTGCATGGTGCATGAGGCAGCGCGGATTAGATATTCCCATCACACATTTTTTAGGCCCTTATGATTTATCCTATAATTACAAATTATCATCAGTCATCGCAAACGATGCCGATATGGTTTTCACCCACACACCAGATAATATTGAAACACTTACAAACATGGACATTACCAACGATCAAATTACATGCGTTTTGCGTGGTATTGACATTGAGGACACCCCTACAAAGCAAAAACAACCTAACAGTTTTATTTTCGTTGGACGCCTGATCAAAGCCAAGGGCATTTTTGAAATGATCGATGCGTTTGAGAGAATTTACAATGCAACACCTTCATCATTCCTCACGATTATTGGCGATGGGGAGGACAGAAAGAAACTGGAGAATTATATTAAACAAAAAAACCTCAATGATGCGGTTCATCTTAAGGGATGGATGAAGCCAGATGACGTTCTAAGGATATTATCAGACCATCAAATCATGCTGTTTCTAAGCCATTCTGAAAGGCTTCCCAATGCCGTGAAAGAGGCAATGATGATGGGTGTTATCCCTATATCATCAAACACAATTGGGATAGAAACATTGATCGAACACGACCATAATGGTTATATTGTTCATCACGATAACGACCCTCAGGACATAGCAAACATATCTATAAACCTTCTAAACAACGATAAAAAACGTAACGATATGGCGGATAGCGCTCGGAAAGCAATCATCGATACATTCGATGTTAAACAATCAATGCAACGATATAGCAACATTTGGACAGATATTTTAGACAAAAAAAAGAGGCAAATATGAGACCGTTTTTAGGGTGGCTTAAATATTGCTTACTTGAGCTAAAGCGGAAACCTCAAAGATTAAAACAATCATATGACTGTGTTTTTATCACGATATATACAAATCATAAAACAGGACCGAAAGAGACATTTTTTGGTGATCTACCTTATGATTTACAACAGGCAGGATATCATTGCCTGATCGCAGGGAAAATCGCTTGGCATTTTGACCGAGACTTGGAAAACAAACTTCCCAAACATCATACTTCCTTTACACATATCACATCAAAATGGGATGGGCTAAAAATATTATTCGCGCAATTATTAAAGGGAAAAATTGATACACCCAACCTGACTAAGGCCTTTTTCGCGACAATGATTCAAACAATCATAAAGACCAATCCAAATATTAAACTCCTCTATCCATTTGAGGGAAATTATTGGGAGGAAGCCTGCATCGAAAATCACGCACATGCCATTGGCTATCAACATAATGCAATCACCCCCATCAATGATAAACGATCCCAAATTCAAAAATTACCAAAACATGTTATTTCCAGCGGCCCCAAAGCCTCCAAAATAATGGTTACCAATTTAGGTATAACGCGATCTAAAATTATCGATGGATACGCTCTAAGAGTAACATCGAAACCACAAAAAAAGCATACAAAAAAAACCATACAAAATATCTTATTTTTGATGCAAGGCCATGACTTAGAAATAAAAATAATTGAATTATTACAAATATTTAAAAACAGTAATTCAGATTACAATATAACTATTCGCCCTCACCCTGCACATCCATTGAATATTGAAAATCATGGTTTTAAAATATCAAAAAATACTGATCTGCATGATGACATCCTTAACCATGATTGTTGTGTCTATCTTGCCTCAACGGCGGCGTTTGAATCGATTGCAATGGGTGTTCCCGTGATCCATATGGCAATTGATAAATCCATCGGCGATCCGCTTTTTCAATGCCCCGCCCTACATAAAAGCGCAGGAGACGAACAGGAATTATCTCATGCAATAAATAAATTAAATGATGAAATAACCGACAAAGACTTTGCAAAAGCCGAAAACTATTTTAAGACCTATTTTAGACCTTATAAAAAAGAACATGTTCAGGACTATATAAAATGGCTCAACCTACCGTCTC
>JAUHXB010000071.1 GCA_030427215.1 Alphaproteobacteria bacterium
CTTTGTCATGGATGACATGATCGCCTCTTGTTTTTTGATCATGGAATCATCCATGCCCGCTGCGTCCAATTGCCCCGCCATTTTGCCAAGGCCAGGGATCATTGTCATCATTGCGCCCATGCCACCCATGGATCGCAATTGTTTGAGTTGTTTGGCAAAATCATCGAGGTCAAAAGACCCTTTTTTGAATTTATCCGCCATTTTGCGGGCGTCGTCTTCGTCGATGGTTTCGATGGTTTTTTCAACGAGGGACACAACATCGCCCATTCCCAAAATACGACCCGCAACGCGGTCAGGGTGGAAGATTTCAATTTCGTCTAATTTTTCACCAGTCCCCAATAATTTGATGGGTTTGCCCGTGACACCGCGCATGGACATGGCGGCACCACCGCGCATATCACCATCAATACGGGTTAACATTAATCCAGTGATACCAATGCGGTCATTGAATGTTTTTGCCGTTTGAACCGCGTCCTGCCCCGTCATCGCATCAACAACCAGGAGTGTTTCAACAGGGGTCACCGCATCACGAACCTGTTCAACCTCACGCATTAATTCATCATCAATGGACAAGCGACCCGCGGTATCAAGAAAGACGACGTCATATCCGCCTTTGCGCCCCTCATCCATTGCGCGTTTGGCAATATCGACTGGTTTTTGATCTTTTATGATTGGCAGGGTATCCACGCCAACTTGCTCACCCAAAACCGCCAATTGGTCTTGCGCCGCAGGGCGATAAATATCCAATGAGGCCATCAGGATTTTTTTGTTTTCTTTGCCTTTAAGGAATTTTGCAATTTTACCAGTGGATGTGGTTTTACCAGACCCTTGTAACCCAACCATCAGGAATGAGGCAGGGGCCTTTGCATTAATATTTAATGCGGTTTCCGCGTCTGAACCACCCAACATGTCAGTCAGGGCGTCGTTAACAATTTTCACGACCTGTTGCGCGGGGTTCACGCCCTTAATAACATCTTGGCCAATTGCGTTGGTTTTAATGGTTTCGATAAAATCTTTGACAACAGGCAAGGCAACATCGGCCTCAAGCAAGGCCACACGAATTTCACGCGCAGCGGCGTTCACATCATCTTCTGATAATGTTTTGCGGCCTGTTAAACCGCTTAATATTCCACCAAGTTTGTCACTCAAAGAGTCGAACATATAAAACCTTTTATCCCTAGTGAGCGTTTTCGCCGACTTGGGTGTACCGTTAAGCACTGAAATTCATTCCAGTTGCATGATTTGATAGTGTTATAGCGTTATTGGGGAGGGGAAGTCAAATAAATTAATACTTGATTTTATAGCTTTAACATATTAATGTGTGGGCATGGTTGTACATTCCGATATAGAATTTTTACACGAGCCTTTTTCTGATCAAGAGTTAGAAACGCTTAAGTCGATCTATATTGACTATCGCGTAACTCATGGTTTCACTGATAGTTGGCTACAGGCATGGTCACAAATTTATGATGATTTGGATGTGTCAATTACATGTAAAGCCAGGGAAAAAATTCCAAGGCATTATAAACTTGAAAAAGCGCGTATATTTTCTAATGGTTTAAGAAATCAGGTTGGCGATAGTTGGATTTATCAGCTTGATAAAGAAATTGCAGACCCGATTTTCATGTTAAAAAAACTATTGGGGCAAGAAAAAGCGAATAGGGTAATTAATCTTTTTAAAAAATATTTTATTGACGAGCATTCAATTAGAAAAGCCAATCCATCCATATCTATGAAAGATTATTTTTCTGACATAAACGTACGCGAAATAAGCGAAAGAGTTCAGAAGAGCTTTAATGATGAGGACGCACATATCATAAAAAGAATTAGCTATTTTACTGGGAAGATAAAAAACAGAATAGAAAAAAATATATCAAACGAAGAATTGAATGGTGAGGGCGTTTATGATCCATTTGAGATTATACGGGATGAATATGGAGCAGAGGTTTCCCAAACACTTATTTCAATGATTAAAAAAGAAATGTTTGGTCAGTTTATAACTGGAAAGCCATTGCCCGATATTATTGAGGCCTTAGAGCCAGTTATAAAAGCAAAAACACCAGAGATGTTGCACGATGATTTGTTTCGTAGAAGTTGGAATTTATTATGTTTGGTGATTTTACCGCGCTATTTTGATGACCATGAAAAACAAATTTTTGAAAAGCGCCCGTTTTCTGGCAAGCATGATTATGCAATTGTTCCAGCCGATAAAATAAGTAACCGCCTTGGTGCGGGTGGTATCAGTGCTTTGGCTAAACTAGCCGCGGAAACCCCCAGTGGGGCAGATGGCCATAGCCCAAGAGAACGCGCGGAATTCAGGCAGCCAAAGCCAGCAACACGCAAGCCGTAAAAAAACCGTGCTCAAATTCATGAAACACGGTTTTTTTAATGTCTTAATTTAAATTCCAGATTTCTTAGGCTGCATCTGCTTTTTTAGTTGTTGATTTTTTAGCCGCGGCCTTTAATTTTGAAAAATCAGTTGTTGAGCTTGTGTCTGATTTTGCGTTAGCAGATGCAAAAGATGAGATTTTCCCCTCAATCGTTGCGCCGGCTTCGACATTTAATTCACGATACGTGATTGTTCCAACGACCGTTCCTGTTGCCTCAATTGTAACGCGTCCATCAACGGTCAGGTCACCTTCGAAACGACCGGCAATCACGGCCTCTTCGATATCAACGGATCCATAAAATACACCTGTTTCAGCGATATCGAGCATTTTTGCGCCGTTTAGTGTGGCCTCAACCGTTCCTTCAACCAATAATTGATCACAATTTTCGATTTCACCAGACATCGTAATGCCCTGACCAATTGTTAATTTACGACCATCAGATGTCGTTGCTGTTTGCGCCGTGCCATAGGCCGTATTTTGTGTGTTTATCGCGGGACGCGCAAATGGAGCGGCATTATTTTGCGTATCTGACGTGTTATCGGACATTGTGTTTTCTTCCTTATTATTTGTCTCTTGATCATTATTGTTTAGGGCATCTTTGGATGGGCCTGACTCAGGGATATTCTGCTTGTGAAACATGGTAAACCTCTATCTATTTCGAAATAACATTTAAACAATCACAATTAAGGATTGTCTTTAAATTCAAGTCACCCTAGCATGATGAGAATCAAAGATGCAAGGAATTATATATGGCACTCAGGCTTATTCAAGTTACGATCCCTGCAGAGCGCAAAAAAACATTATTGAATCTTGCGGACAGACATGACGCAATTGATACTTGGTGGGAGGCCAAAAGCGAAGATGGCTCTCGCACTATGAACATCCTTGTTGATCGTCACTCTCAACAAACAATATTGGACAGCATTCAAAATCACTTAACGGACGAGGATGATTGGCGCGCAGTGTTATTACCCGTTGAGGCAACAATACCAAAGCCTGAGGTTACGCAATCACCCCAAAAGTTTAAATGGAGGAAATCCCTTAGCCGTGAAGAGTTGTACGAGGAAGTCGCAAGGGGTGCAGAAGGTGACTTATTATTTTACTTGATGGTTTTTTTGTCCACTATTGTTGCCGCGATTGGATTAATTCAAGATAACGTTGCGATTGTCATTGCCGCGATGGTGATTGCGCCATTGCTTGGCCCTAATTTGGCCTTGGCCTTCGGAACGGCGTTGGGCGATAAATCGCTGGTCATCAAATCGCTGGTCACATCAATTGGTGGTTTATGTGCCGCCATTATTCCATGCATTGCGTGGGGGTATTTTTTGCCGGCGGATATAGATAGTCATGAATTATATTCGCGAACAGATATCAATTTTGCCATGATTGTGTTGGCCTTGGCATCGGGGGCGGCGGCTGTTTTATCGCTTGCAACGGGTGTGTCGTCGGCGTTGGTTGGGGTTATGGTGTCCGTTGCGTTATTACCGCCTGCGGTTGCTTTTGGTCTTTTTGTGGGAATGGGGCAAATGACCAACGCGTTTAACAGTGGTGTTTTACTCTTAACCAATTTGGCAAGTGTTGGTTTGGCCTCTCAAATTGTTCTAACGTTCATGGGTATTCGTCCACGAACATTTTTGGAAAAACGATCCGCCAACCAATCAACGCTTCTGCAAATCGCCGTTTGCCTTATTTTGCTTGGTTTTGTGTCTGGTGTAATTATTTTGTCCAACCTGTAACGATTTAATCAGGACAAATTTCGTCCTAATCTCTTGCAAATCATTTTTATCGGCGTAAGATAAAAAACGTTATGCAAGCCGTCATTGAAAAACACGATGTATTAAATCAGGTTGAAACCGCCCCCAAACCGATATTTGGTGCGGGGTCAATGGATTTGCCTGACGAGGTTCAAGACGCGTTGGATCATTTGATTGCGTATTATAAGGCCAATGCAATGCGCCCTCGCTATGAAGTGAAGGGCAATCCGATGGATATTGTGACTTCATTGATCAAACAAGTCCGTCAAAATTTATCAGAGGCAGAGGACAAACATGCGAAAACGCTTTTGGATTATATGATACAAGATATCGTTGATTATGCACGGGCAACGGGTTCATCTTATTTATCGTTGGTTTATCATTTTGATCGTGGCGGACGAGAGGTGAATTAAATGGGATATGCACTACATTCCGATAATGCGACACGCACAGGTGTTTTTTTGGCTCGTGGCGATGATAAAGATGCGATGCATGTGGTTCGTGATTTGGCAAAGGGAAACATTCAACATCTAAACCTGACCATGGATGGATCAAACCCAAATTCAAAGGTTGATATTCAATCACTGGACGCGATGGCGAATAAATACGGCATTATGCTGTCCGTAAATTCCAACCCACGGAACGATATGTGGACCGAGGTTTTGGATTTAACAAATCTTGAACAAAATGTCTCTAATAACGACCTTCCGCCTCAGGAGTTGGAGGCAATGCTTCAAACCATAGAAGCACACGGTGTTGATATCGTCCCTGAAATCGATATTTTCCGAATTGAACACAACACGCCTTCCCCTGAATTAAAAACAGCGATTCCTGAGATTCATCAAACGGATCAAGCCCCCCCAGTTGATATTGCGACGCCGTCATCATCCACAAGCAATTCCGAAAAACCATCGGTTACACCCACGGCCGCCGCAACACCAATAGCGACCGTTGCTGCCGCTGTGGCAGAAGTTGCAATGCCTTCGGTACCTGTGGCAAAGACGTCGGCTGTTACGTCACCGAAAGAAACAGCCATTCCTCAAATTAAAGGGCAACAGCCAACGCAACCAACGCAAGTCTCCCAGCCAGTGCAAACACCATCGGTGCCGCAACTTTCAGAAGCACCAGTTCAAAAAACACAGGCTACCGAAACGGTTCAACCATCGCCTGTCTCAATACATTCTCCGACCGTTGAGGTCTCAACCCCTTCACGACCTTTTGAAATGGTACAGCAGCCGTTTGCAGAGCCTGCGAAACCGACGGTAACTGTTGCAAATCCAACGCCTGTTGTTGAAACGTCTGTGGCGCGCTCTGTTGAGACAGCATCAGAGCCTGCCCGAAAAGTTTCTGAACCTACTGTTACCAAAATTACGGAAGCGCCGGTTGCGCCACCTTCTAAGTCAGAGGTTGTTTTGCCCGTATCCGCGCCAACAGCCGAGGTGAAACAGATAGAGCCAAAATTAACAAGCTCTGATTTGCCCATCAAAAATGATAATGTCGTGACATTCGAAAAGCCTGCGACGATTGAAACCTCAACGGTTGAAGTGAAGGTGACAGAAAATCAGGCATCTTCTCAACCACAAAAAAATGTCGAGCCGCAGCCCGTGCAAGATTCCGTTCCTGAATTACAAGTGGAGCAGATTAAGAAACCTGTCTTAGAGACCGTTTCTTCTGAACCTCAGGCAATAGAAAAACCCTCCGCCATCAATGCATGGGTACAGCCAGCGGTGAACGATCCAACACCCCCACAGCAACTGCAAGTGCAAACACCTCAACAAGAACAAGTTTCTCCGCCACAACAGCAAGTGGAACATATACAACAGTCGCAACCTCAAAAAATTGATGTGCCCGCGCCTGTGCAACAGACCGTGGTCAATGAAATTATACAACCAACGCCACAACAACCCCAACCTGTTGAGCAAAAGTTACCAACGCCAGAACCAGTGGTGCAGGTGCAACAGCCTGTTCAAACTCAGCCTCAGCAAGTTGTGCAACAACCATCCCCTCAACCGATAGTGCAAGTCGAACAACCTGCACCACAAGCCGTGCAACCCCAACAATCGCAGATTCAAGAGCCTATAAAAGCTGTTGAACCTGTGCAAGTTGTTACGCCGATTATATCTGAGCCGCCGAGGGTCGAGCTTGTTGTGCAAGCGCCGCAACCGATTATACAGACACCAGAGCCAAAAATGCAGGCGCAACAGCCGGTAATGCAAACACCGCAACCGCAACCTCAGCCGACAGTGCCTAATCCTGCTACACAGCCTGGGGTTGTGGTTGCACCACCGACACCGACCTC
>JAUHXB010000072.1 GCA_030427215.1 Alphaproteobacteria bacterium
CAACACGCGGGCTAACAACGACACGGGGAGCAGGGTATTCATGGTATGGTGAGGGCACAGCGAATTTAAACCAGCCAATTTATAATTGGTCAGCAACTGATCACAGTGTCAATGCAGCTAAATTACGGTATCAATCGGCTGGTGCTACGTTAACAAATCAAAAATTGACAATCGCGTTACAGGCGGCGCAGGCATATTTACAACTTTTGAGGTCTAAAGAGCTTCTTAATCGTGCTTATATGAATGAAAAGGAAATATCGGATTATTTCGATCGGATACAGTCAGCTTTTGATAATGGTGGTGCAGAAGAATCAGAACTGTCACGAGCTCAAGACTTCGTCTCTTTGGCGAAAAACGCTGTTGTTCAATATAAAAGTGAAGTCCAAATTGCAACAGCTGGGTACCGTGAAATTATAGGAGAAGACCCTTCTGAGACGTTGAGTGCGCCTTCAGTTGACTCATTAGAGTTCCCTGAAATATTGGATGAGGCAATTGCATTGGCACTGTCGATGAATTCTCAAATTGCCACTGCGGAGCTGGAAGAAAAAGCAAGTGCCTATGATTATAAGCGCGAAAAAGCCAATCAAATGCCCGCATTAGGAGCAGAGATTACAGCATCAAAAAGAGAACAAGATGATGTCATCGGTGGTGAGAGCGAGGATGTTAGGGGGCTTATTCGTGCAAACTGGTCTTATAATTTTGGTGGTCGAGCAAGCGCGGCCGAGCGTAGGGCGGTTTTAGTAAAAAAAGAATTGGAAATGAATAAAGAGGCCCTAAAGCGTACGATAGAAAGAGACGTAGAGGTCGCATGGGTTTCTCTTAATTTGGTTCAACAACAAAAAAAGAACGAACTGGACCGTTTGACAGCTGCTAAAAAAACATACGAAGTGTTTCAAGAACAATATAAAGGCGGGCAACAGAAAATATTGGATGTCATGTCAACATCCTTTGCCCTATTTAATGCTCGACAAGATTATCTCAATGCGAAATATCAAGAAATAAATGCGCATTACCAATTGATGGGTGCAATAGGGTTGCCTTTTTACCAGGGAATGACGGATGTCGCAGACGCAACAGCAACAAAATAATTATGAATCTCTTCTTAGTTGTCTTGAACATTTAACAAGTCATTATGGACGTCCGCAAAGTAGAGACTCAATGCTGGCAGGTCTTGCCTACGATGGTCAAAATTTTTCAATTGAACTATTTAAACAGGCCGCGATTAAAGCAAAAATCAGGACAAAAATTGAAAAACGGACTCTTCAATCTTTAAATGAAGATTTGTGCCCAACCATACTGATTTTAAATGACAATCAATCTTGTGTTTTATATGAATTAAAAGATGGAAAAGCAAAAATCTATCGCACAAATGATCGTAAAAAGGTCACTATTAATCTTGAGACTTTGGACAAAGACTACGCTGGTTATGCCATATTGGTGCATCCTTTTACCGAACGTCGTCGTCATCAGCGTCACTGGTTTTGGTCTGTAATTCGCGATAGCAAACAAACCTATCGAAAGGTTTTGATGGCGGCGTTATTGATTAATATTTTTGGCCTTGCCGGACCTCTATTTATTATGAATGTGTATGACCGCGTTATTCCGAACAATGCCTTTGAAACGGGTTGGGTTTTGGCAATTGGCGCGTTTACAATTTTTGCCTTTGATTTTTTAATGCGAACATTGCGCGGTTATTTTATTGATTTTTCAGGTCGGAAAATTGATGTGATCATTGGGCGTCGTATTTACGATCAATTGATGAATATGAAGATGATTTTTAAACCGAAAAGCAGTGGCGCATTCGCAAATATGCTTCGTGAATTTGAAACGGTGAAGGAATTTTGTACATCTGCGACATTGGCGACTGTTGTGGATCTGCCATTTTCATTATTGTTTATTTTTGTGATTTATTTGCTTGCAGGTAACATAGCATTTGTTTTGTTGGCCATAATGGCGATTGTAATTATTGCGGGATTTATCATTCAAATTCCGCTCAAGGCATTGGTTGGTGACACAATGCAATCGGCAGAGGCCAAACACGGTTTGTTAGTTGAAACGATTAATGGGTTGGAAACGGTTAAATTAACGCAGGCAGATGCAAGAATGCGTGCAAAATATAGTGAGTGTTTAGGCGAATCTGCGGAAATGTCACAACAATCTCGTTTTTATTCTGCACTGGCGGTGAATATATCCAGCTTTTTCCAGCAATCCGCATCAATCATCATTGTGTTATTTGGCATGTATATGATTCAGGATGGCACATTAACCATGGGGGCGTTGATCGCCGCCGTCATAATGGGGGGTAAGGCCATTGCGCCGATGGGGCAAATGGCGGCGTTAATCACGCGCTTTCATTCGGTCAGGCGTTCGCTTGATACTTTGAATGCCTTTATGCAGCAAGATGTTGAGCGATCGGACGATAAAAACTTCCTCCATCGCCCTGATTTAAAAGGAATAATTGATTTTAAATCCTGTGGTTTTATTTATCCCAATGACACACGCAAAATTTTAAATGGCGTGAACCTGTCCGTTAAGGCGGGTGAAAAAATCGGAATTGTTGGGCGTATTGGATCAGGGAAATCAACCCTAACCAAAATCGTTGCAGGTTTATATGAGCCAAGCGAAGGTGAAATTTTAATCGATGGTACGGATTATCGACAAATTGATCCTGCTGATTTGCGTCGCGTTATTGGTTATATTTCTCAAGATACATTTTTATTTCGTGGATCAATTCGTGATAATATCGCCTATGGCAAGCAAAATGCAACAGAACAAGATATTTTGGCCGCGTCCAAATTATCAGGTGTTCATGATTTCGTGTCCAAGCACCCTATGGGATATGACGCGCCAGTGGGTGAGAGAGGGGACGGATTATCAGGTGGACAAAAACAATGCGTCGCCTTGGCACGTGCGTTGATATCCGACCCTAAAATATTGATTTGTGATGAGCCAACAAATGATATGGACACTCAGGCCGAAGAAAATTTTGCCAAACAAATTTTTAAATTATCTGAAAATAAAACCATGATTTTAATCACACACCGTCAAAATTTATTGAGGCTGGTTGATCGATTGATTGTTGTTGAAGGTGGACAAATCGTTGCCGATGGGCCACGTGAGAAAATCATTAAGGCCTTAAGCGGTGGGAATGAGGTCAAAGATGAGTGATCACGATCAAAATTATAAAGACACGGATTTCATGGCGGAATTAGAGGCGGCATCAAATATGCAACCAACGCCCAATGCCAATATGATGCTTTATGCGGTTTTGGCACTATTTGGTCTGATTATTATATGGGCTTATCTATCTGAAATAGAGGTCATTACACGTGGGCAGGGGCAGGTTGTGCCGACATCCGAAATTCAATTGGTGCAAAGTTTGGAAGGCGGTATTTTGGCCGAGTTAAATGTTCAGGCAGGTGACCGTGTTGAAGAGGGACAAATTTTGGCACGTATCCGCAATGTTGCATTTGCATCCGAAGAGCGCGGAATAGAGGCACAATCACTCTCATTACAATTAAAACAAAAACGTCTGAACGCTGAAATCAACAATGAAAACTTTACGGTAACGAACGATATTAAAGTTAAAAATGAGGATTTGGTTGATAATGAATTGGCGTTATACAAATCTCGTCAAAATGAATTACAAAAACGTCTTGATAACGCCGACGAGGCCGTGAAGAAAGCCGAGGCGAATTTAAGTGAAATCAGGGCCACAATTAATCGGTTGAGCGAGAGTAAAAGATTATTGAACCAGCAATTAAAAATCACGCGTGATCTTGTGTCCAAAAATGCCATGCCGAAATTGGAGGGGATTAAACAAGAGCGGGAAATGGCCGAAATTTCAGGCGATTTAAACGCAGCGGTTGAACGGCGTAAGGCCTTGGAATCAGATTTGGCAACAGCGAAAAATCTTCGTGGTGAAGAAGAAGCCAAATTCAAAACACAGGCCTTGGCGGAATTAAGCGAGGTGGAAACAAAACTTTCTTCAATTAAGGAGTCTTTGACCGCCGCGGGTGACCGTGTGGACAGAACCGAATTGCGCGCACCATCGGCGGGGGTTGTTCAAACCATCAATCAAAAAACAATTGGTGGAATTGTTGAGCCTGCAATGAAATTAATTGAAATTGTCCCTTTGGATGATGATTTGAAAATTACTGCAAATGTTGCCCCCGCTGATATTGCTTTTTTAAAGGTAGGGCAGGATGTGAATGTTAAAATCACGGCCTATGATTCCTCAAAATTCGGTGCGTTAAAAGGAACTTTAAAACGGATTAGTGCCGATACGATTGAAGACAAAGAAGGCAACATCTTTTTTGAAATCGATGCCGTTACGGATAAAAATTATTTGGGAACGTCCGATAAACCGCTCCCCATTATCCCAGGTATGGTCGCCGAGGTTGAGGTGATTACGGGAAAACGGTCAATTGCCAGTTACATGTTGAAACCATTTTTAAGGGCGCGTGACAGGGCGTTGACGGAACAATAGTTATTACATGTTTAAACGATTTTTAACATCTAAGGCATTTCAATTTTCTTCTTTATTTATCGTTGTTTTATTGTTGGCTATTCTATGTTTCTTAAACTTTGGTTTAAGAGAGAGATTGCAATTTATTGCCTTTGATACGCTCAATAAAATTGATCCGCGCGAGGCAACGGATCAAATCATGATTGTCGATATTGATGAGGAAACTCTTAATAGGTTGGGGCAATGGCCCTTGCCCCGCGACGTTTTGGCGGATCTTATCACATCAATGAAATTATACGGCACAACGGCGACAGTTTTTGATATTGTGTTTGCCGAATCTGACCGCGCGTCACCGCATTTGGTTTCACCAGAATTGCAAAACAATGATCAAATTTTCGCCAATGCTATTGATGATGCAGGCAATGTTGTCATGGGGTTTGTTGCCGCACGCGCAGGGCAAACACGGCGCATGCCTCATGTCACAAAACCTGTCAAAATCCGTCGTAATGATCGGGTGGTTTTAACTGATGCGTTATTTTCACCGCGAGGCATGGCAACAAATTTACCTGAATTTCCAAAGGCCGCGGCGGGGAATGGAATATTTTTGGCAACGCCGTCGCGGGATGGAATCATTCGAAAAATTCCGTTGCTTATTGAATTTGAAAAAACAATTTATCCGTCTTTGTCATTGGAATCCCTCCGTGTTGCACGTGATGCGCGTGAATTTTTAAAGGTTGGGGCATCCAAAACAACGGGTCTAACCAATGAATATGAAATCCGTATAGGTGAGGGCGATTTAAAAGTTCCCATGGAACGCGATGGTATGATTTGGGTGAAATACAGATCGATGGATCGTGAAACGGATTACCTGTCCGCTTATAAGATTTTAGATCCACAATATGCCGATGAGGTCCGTCAAAAATTAAACGGAAAAATCGCTCTGATTGGTACAAGCGCGGAAGGGTTAAAGGATATTCGGTCAACACCATTAAATATTTTTATTCCTGGGGTTGAAGTTCACGCCAATGTGATAGAACAAATTATCCAAGGGGATTACCTGTACCGATATGACATGATTGCGGATAATATTGAGGCGCTCTTTATCCTGTCTATTGGGTTAATCCTTGTGATTTTATCCCTGTTTTTAGGGGCGGTGTCATTGACGATGACATCCGTTATTGCGATGTGTGTTGCGGCGGGGGCGTCCTATTATTTCTATATCCATTATGGATTATTATTTGATCCCGTTTATCCATCCGCTGCCATCGGCGTGATTTATATCCTCAGTTTAATCATGAATTATATTCGGACCGAAGCCCAAGCCAAAGAAATTCGCGGGGCTTTTGGTTTGTATATCTCCCCCGATTTTATGGAGGAATTAACGGATAACCCAGACAAATTAAAACTGGGCGGGGAAATGCGTGAATTATCGATCATGTTCACCGATATCCGAAATTTTACAACCATATCGGAGCAATTGACCCCTGAAGAACTCATTAACACCATGAATGATTTTCTAACCCCTATGTCCGATGTGGTGATGAACACGCGGGGTACAATTGATAAATATATGGGGGATGCCATGATGGCATTTTGGAATGCGCCATTGGATGATGAAAACCATGCGCGACACGCGGTGGATGCGGCATTACGTATGACTCATGCGCTTGATCCCGTAAACCGCGCTTTGGCTGATAAGGCGAAAAAAGAAGGTAAAAAACCGTTAGTATTGGCGGCAGGGATTGGCGTGAATACGGGCCTTTGTTCCGTTGGGAATATGGGGTCAAAACAACGATTTGCCTATTCCGCCCTTGGCGATGCGGTGAATTTGGCATCACGGTTAGAGGGGCAAACAAAATCATATGGATTGGAATTATTGATTGGCGAAGATACCGTTCGCCATGTGATGGATTTCGCCGTGATAGAAATTGATAAAATTCAGGTGAAGGGAAAAACAAAA
>JAUHXB010000073.1 GCA_030427215.1 Alphaproteobacteria bacterium
TTTGTATCTATGACAAGTATGTGCTCTTGGTCACAAGTAAGAAAGGATGTTTTTTCTTTATCTTCTGTGTCTATATTCAGGCCCGGTGTGTTTCTGATGTAACTCATTGCTTGTTGACCAAACATGCTCATCAGCAGGGCTTTTAGATTATCACCCTTATAATCTTTTTCAGCTTCTAAATTAAATATAATGCGAGCAGTTAACGTTGGCTTAAGTTGATACATATTCTGACTCCTTAATTTAAGCTATTAAAGAATCATATCTCTGTCAAATCCTTATTTTTTCAATAAATCAGGTCTATTAGTCTTTGTAATCGCTAAAGACTGCTCTGCTTGCCACTCTTTAATTTTGGCGTGATGTCCATTTTTGAGGATTTCGGGGACATCATGTGTTTGGCCATTCGCATCGGTCCATTGTGCAGGGCGCGTGTAATGCGGATATTCCAATAACCCGTTGGAAAAACTTTCGTCGCCTGCGGTATCTTCATTGCCCATCACGCCATCGAGCAAGCGGATACAAGCATCCATGGTGATGATCGCCGCGGGCTCCCCACCGCTTAACACATAATCACCAATTGATATTTCCTCAACATCATAAGCATCCAAAAACCGTTGGTCGACGCCTTCATACCGCCCGCATAATATTGTGAGGTTGGGCTCACGCGATAATTCTTGTACTAAATTTTGATTTAAAACTTTACCGCGAGGGGACATATATATAACCCTCCCGCGGCTTGAAGGTGAAATTGAGAGGAGGGCGCTTTCCAAAACATCCGCGCGTAACACCATTCCCGCGCCACCACCATAGGGCGTATCATCCACCGTACCATGTTTGTCAGTGGTAAAATCGCGTGGATTGATGGTGTCGTAAGACCACTTTCCCGCGTCTAATGCTTTGCCACTAATCGATTGACCAAGGCTGCCCGGAAACATATCGGGGAAGAGCGTGATGAGGTTGCAGTGAAATGTCATAGATTTATTTAATACCGCCAAGACGACAAGACGCCAAGTTTTTTATTTCGTCATTGCGAGGAAATCGTTGCCTCCACGAGAAGCAGCACTAAGTTTGTTGAGAGCCAAATCCCAGTTTGTGTGCCATGACAGCGGCCTGAGTTCGGTTGGCAACCTTCATTTTTTTACAAATGCCACCGACATGTAATTTAACGGTAGCGATTTGCACATCAATTTTATGCGCGATATCTTTGTTTGAAAGCCCCGCAGCCAAATGTGATAAAACTTCTTTTTCACGCTTTGTTAAAGAATCTATGGGGTTCACTGCTTTATCAGAATTTTCATCCTCTGCTGGACTGAACATATCGAAATCATCATAATAAGAGGGCATTAATTTTATGCCTGTTTCATCCATTGGCACAAATTTTTGATTAGATAAAACAACAAGTTCTATGGCTTTTACGACTGACTTGCCCGACAGAGTTTTTGGTAAATAGGCTCGAGCCCCTTTTTTCATGGCTTCTTTAATGTGGTGTTCTTCTGCGACACCAGATAATATTGATACATATTGGTCTGGATGGTTATTAATTATTTTCTCTAATCCCTTTAACCCTTGCATGCCAGGCATTCTGAGGTCAAGGAGAACAAGATCAAATTTTTCATCTTTGTTTAAAAGGGTATAGGCGGATTCAAAGTCAGATGTTGCAATGATTGTCCATTCTGGCCTTAATGCAACTATAAATTGAATCAATGCCTCACGAAATAGAACATGGTCATCAGCAAGCAGTAACTTCATTTATTTCCCCATTTTTGATATATAATGTTACATCAACTCTTGCAAAACACCAGAATATGAAACTTTATCATACGACTGAATGTTTTATATATATACCTATAGTTGTATATTAGACAAAAGATGTAAAGAAAATATTAATTTAACGTAATAAATTTGCGTAAACGTTTATGGCTTCGGTAACACGGTGAACGTAATTACGGGTTTCATAAATGGGGATTGATTCAATCCAATCGGCCTCGTCAATATTTGGATCACGCGGATCGCCGATTTCTTTCAACCATCGCGATACGCGTCCTGGCCCCGCGTTATAAGCGGCAATCGCCAATGTCCGATTACCATCAAACCGATCCAACATTTGTTTAATGTAGAGCGACCCCAAAGTCATGTTATAGGCCGGGTCAGACGTAAGGCGTGATTTTGAATAGGACAGCCCTGCCTTACCCGCCGTTTCCCTTGCTGTGGCGGGCATCAACTGCATCAATCCCATTGCACCAGCATGGCTTTTCGCATATTGGTCAAATGCACTTTCTTGGCGTATAATGCCGTGATTAAATGCGGGGTGAACAGCATATCGCCCTGTGCGGGCCGCGGGTAATACAGGGAATAAATATGAAGGCATTAAATATCCCTCACGCTCCGCCGTCTTCGCAATACGAACGGCATTATCATTATATCCAAAAGATTGAGACAGGCGCGCGGATAAATTATACGCCAAGCCTGTATTTTTGTAATCGGCATAGGATTTTAAAAACCGTTTAGAATCACTATCAAGGCCGGCCTTGTTTAATATGGTTGCCGCCATAATAAAAGAATCACGTTTGAATAAATCTTGATCACTTTGTGTTGTTTGAATTGGGGTTTCTTTTAATAACCCCAGCGGTAGATTAATCCGCTGTGCCGCCATTTGCCCATAAAATGTTGTCTGGTGTTTGGCCGCAACCTGATACCACTGCATCGCAATTTCAGGGTGACCCAATGTATCGGACGCCAAACCCGCCCAATAGGCACCACGGGCGCGGCTAATCGGGCTTTCAACCGCGTTAAATAATTTTTCAAAATGTTTGAAGGCATCCCATGGCTTTCCAATTTTACGCAAGGCCAGCCACCCTGCTAAAAATTCAGCTTGAGCATTTGAAAAGCCATCTTTTTGCCGATGATCGTACACCAATTTATAGGCGCTTCCCCATTTGCCTTGTTCCATTAATCGTCGCGCCATAATGTGACGTTCGCGCCACCATGATTTTGGGTCGGATAAACGGTTGTGCGCGGGGGCGCGGTTCAATAATTCTATCGCGCCTGTATCTTGATCATTTTTGCGCCGCCACTGAACACGCGCCAACATTAATGCCTCGTTATTGCGAAGGGATGCGGGAACGGCCGCGACCAATTCATTCACGTTTGATTTTTGTTCGATGAGGCCAATTTTCGCCTCAACCAATTGCGGGTATCCATTGCCTAACTCTTTCGCCAAGCGTCTAGACGCCGTGTAATGCTTGTCATGAATGATGGACCGCAGGCGTCGTTCATGATCTTGAGATCCCAAATATTGCCCAAATCGATCGAGGATCATGTCTTGGTCATTGGGGGGCATCACCGCCTTTGGCCACCAATTTTTCAATGTCTGCATGGCTTTGGCCGTTTGATTGGATGATATTAATGCATTCAAATATTGCCTCATCCCACCTGCGGTTAATGGTGGATATTGATTGAACCATGTGATTATTTCACGCGATGGAATGGACGAATTTAACGCCTCTTCTGCATTTTTACGAATGGATGTGGTGTCGGGCCAGTTAGGATTCGAGGTTATAAAATTTTTAGCCTCACGAAAAGAAACGGAATCGGATTGCCTTAATTTATACCATTGAACTAACGTTTTTCCTGTTTGAGACGATGCGGGGACAGAATAATTTTTA
The DNA here is from genome assembly GCA_030427215.1 of Alphaproteobacteria bacterium. Lineage (GTDB taxonomy): Bacteria > Pseudomonadota > Alphaproteobacteria > Micavibrionales > UBA1664 > UBA1664. The sequence continues at coordinate 3,663 of JAUHXB010000073.1, forward strand.
TTCGATGCGGCCTTGACCGCCGACACGTCATTGGCGTTCGCATTTGAAAAGATAAATAGTGTTAAAACAAAGCATAAGGCTATCAATCGCATAAATGTGAATATAGACACCATATAGGCCCTTTGGAAGGTTTAACTTGAAGAAAACCCCAGTAATATGCATGATGTGCCCATAATGGCGAAAAAAGACAAAAAATCTTCTGGGATGTTAACCAAAAACGTGACGATTGCGCATAATCGCCGCGCCAAATTTGACTATGAATTGCTGACTGATTACGAGGCCGGAATTGTTTTGCATGGCACAGAGGTCAAATCCCTTCGCTTAGGGCAGGCCAGCATTAACGAGGCGTATGTGAAAGAAAAAGGCAATGAGATTTTCCTGCTTAATGCCAATATTCAGGAATATTCACAAGCAGGTGGATTTTTCCAACATGAACCCGCCCGCCCGCGGAAATTATTATTGAATAAACGCGAGATTAATAAGCTTATTGGCGCGGTTCAAAAAGAAGGCTTAACCATCGTGCCAATTAAATTGTTTTTTGATGATAAGGGATTGGCGAAAATCAAAATCGCCTTGGCGCGCGGTAAAAAACAATATGATAAACGCCAAACGGAAAAGGCTCGTGATTGGGGACGCCAAAAGGCGCGTTTAATGAAGGATAGCTGACCGCATATTTCTTTTACCCTTAAGATTATTTTAATTGTTTTTAGGCATAATAATATCAGGGAAAAAGAATCGTTTGAAACGGTTCAAAAAAAGAGAAATTAAGGGAAAACATGGATCTTTACAGCGAATCAGCGGATTTTTATACAATCCCTATAGATACGAATACTGCGGATAACCCGGATTTTGATTTAGAGGTATACATTGCCTTGGGTGATGATGATCTTGTTTATATTCTTCATGATGAAAAATTTCAGAAAGAGTTAAGTTGGATTGAATATGACATCAAAGAAAAAAGAATAGATTTTATAATGGAAGATGGTGATCTAAGGCATTTTGGTATTTCTATTAAGCCTGCCTATGAACCATATTTAAAAACAATGTCATCAATTGCGATTGCGCATGTTAATAACGGAAAATACATAGACGGAAACATGTATCCACTTATGATACATCATAATTAGAGGAAATAACCATGCCATTACCACAGGGCCCATTATCAGCGGTCGGAAAAATTATTGATCACAGAGCCAATCAAACGGGTCCCAGGCTTTATGATGGAATTTCTCCACGTGCAGCGCAGGCATTACTTAACCCTGGTGAAAAGCCTGCTGTTAAGAAACGATTCACTCCTTCCGTTTCGCAACAATAAAATATTGCGAATATAGGGATTTTGTCCTATAATATAGAAATGTTGATGAATAAAAATTTGTCTGCATAAAGCCGTGGAAGACAGCGACTTAAACGACTTAATTTCTAATAAATACAATTAAATCAATATGTTGCAAGAATAAATCCGACTTAATTAAGCTTAAAGCGACTTAAATTATTATTCTTTTCTCCGCTCTTGCATTCGAATGCGTTTAAATGCATCCTCTTTAACATGAATACAAATCTTAAAAGGCCTGTTAAAAAGGCTGTTTTCCCTGTTGCGGGGCTTGGGACTCGTTTCTTACCTGCGACAAAAGTGTTACCAAAGGAAATGCTCCCCCTTGTTGATCGCCCGCTCATCCAGCGCGCGGTAGAAGAGGCGCAAGAAGCAGGGATAGAAGAATTTATCTTTGTGTCTGGACGTGGAAAATCCCTTATTACCCAACATTTTGAAATCCAACCCGAATTACGCGAAGAGTTAGAGCGTAAAGACAAGCTGGACCTGCTGGAAAAATTATCTCACAGCGATATTCCATCTGGCATGGTTCAAATCACGATGCAACAACGTGCGCTGGGTTTAGGGCACGCGATTTGGTGCGCCAAAAATTTGGTGGGGGATGAACCCTTTGCCGTATTTTTGGTGGATGTGATGACATTGGGCGAAACGGGATGCATGGCGCAAATGATTGAGGCCTATAATAATCATGGAGGGAACATCATTGCCTCGTCACCTGTTGAACATGACCTAACCTATAAATACGGGATTTTGGATGTTGAAAATGAATCCGATGATGTGACAAAAATTAAGGCCATGGTTGAAAAGCCAAAGCCAGAGGACGCGCCATCGAACCTGCATATCTTGGGACGATATATCTTACAGCCTGAAATTTTTAATATTTTGGAAGGGCGTCAAATCGGTGCAGGCGGTGAAATCCAATTGACCGATGCGATGGTCACGCTTATGAACAGCCAACCCTTTACATCCGTGAAATTAAAGGGCGAAACATATGATTGCGGACATCATTTAGGGTTTATCGAGGCGAATTTGGCCTTTGCCCTTGCCGATCCTCAATTGGGTGACGCGACCTATGAAATTTTAAAGAAGTATATTCAAAATCCTCCTTCTTTAAGCAAAAGGGCATAAGATGAAGCTTGTAAGGCCATCCATAAAATATGCGGATATTTTTTCAGAAGCTTTAGAAGAAGGTCCAATCGTGCATATGGCATTAACAGATAAAGATTCGATTTCCAAAACGGATTTTGATAGAGAACCAGATCAGTATTTCAAAATTTTAAACGATATTGAAAATTTATCCGTGACAACGCCCAAGGGGCAAGCTTATGAATTTGATTATCATGAATTATTTTGGCTAATCAGCGATGAAGAAAACCAATTTATTGGTTGTTGTTCATTAAGAGATAGTCAAAATCCAATAACACAAGATT
>JAUHXB010000074.1 GCA_030427215.1 Alphaproteobacteria bacterium
TTCGGGGTATTCCTCTATAAAAATGCTGCGCCCCTGAAATCGTTTTGCGTTATGCGGCTTCATCAAACGTTTAGTTATTTTTTTGAATGGCGAAGGTTTTATATTCGCATTGCCATGTTCTTCGGCAATATAATCATCCGCAATATTACGCGCATCATAATATTTTAAATATTTTGATACATCCGCAAATCCTTCTCCGACTTTCCACCGATGACGCATACGTACCAAATCGGCCTTGCCATTATCTATCATATCGACCGCATTTTGAATATGATCACAAGCAAAACTAGACGCCTCACATAAAGGATTATCATTTTGAAGGAGCAGAATAAAATCAGTCGTCATATTTTCTGCAAGACGTTTCATTCCCCCCGCAATACCCTCATTCGGGCCACCGACGTAATCCCACCCATAATCATCTGCAATTTTTTTATCCTCATCTGAAATATCAGAAAAAAATATGATGTTTTGATCAAAAAATGATAGGAATTCAGAAGGATAGCTATCCAATGATTTACGCAACGTATCATGCGCTTTCCAAGATAGAATACCAATGCCGATTGTTTTCTTTGATTTTTGGGTCACTTTTGTGGTATAACCATAATATGAGTTTTGAAAAGAATTATAACGCGTTTAACGCCAATGACAATACAACCTCGCAACGTCGCCGTTTTCAACGTCGCGACCATGATGTGTGTATGGTCAATGTCGATGGGCACCCCTTCCCCGTGATTGATTGGTCACAGGGTGGCGTTTTATTTGAAGGTGACACACGCCAATTCTCTGAAGGGCAATCGGTTAATATGATCCTGCGATTTAAAACAGGACATTCAATCGAAGACGTTAAAGTCAGCGGAAAAATCATCCGTAAAAATAACACACATGTCGCCACGCAATTTGCAAAAGCCGATGATGCGGATTTGTTTGATAGCGTATTAGAGAAATTATCGGCGTAGAACGCGTAAAATAACACCTGCAAATATTATAGATGTCATGTAGTGGATTGTTACCAAACCAAGATAGTAAAGAGAATTGAAATTTATAATAATGCTTGGGATGAACAGAATAAGTGAAAAAGTAAAAACATATTGATACGATCTATTCCTCCAAAATAAATAGCTAAATCCCATTAGCTGAGCTATCCATAAGAAACACATGATCTCATAACTTGAAAAGACAGTTTCAATATCACCATAGATATAAGCTAAAAGAAATAATCCCAACGCCGTTACGCTTATCGCAATAAAAACAAAAATTAAGGTATCTATAAAAATCTTCATAAGAATTTTTGGAAAATATTTAATTTGCATTAAGTTTACTTTTTCTATCTTCAATAATTTTTCTTATATCATCTTAATGTTTTATTTTTTGAGAAAATTTTATATATCAACATCGCAACTGGCATTGGTGTTAGATACAAAACTAAATACAAAATTGCATCACTCCACTCTTTGTAATCTAAAATAATTGGTGCGCACGATGCCAAAAGAAGTATTGCGATTTTATGGTAGATTGGCCTTTGCTTCACCTCTAAATACAAAAAGCCAAAAATTAGAGATAACCACACAATACCGTTAATTATATGTATGTCATTGAACAAATCTTTATCATTTAAATGAAATGAAACACCCAATATCCCACCAATCACAACACCCAAAAATATACTGATTACGTTCACAGCAACAAAGTCTATTATAAATTGGTATACAGTTTTAATATAATTCATCTTAATTAAGCTTTTTTCTTGCTGTATTTAAGCGTCTAAGTATATGTTCACGATCTCGTTTTAATAAAGTTATATCAGTTTCTAAAGTTTGTAACATTTTTTTTGAAACATCATATCCTTTTTCTGCTCCTTTTAATCCAGCAGAAGACAATACATTTTTATTGCACTCAATGTCCTTAATTTAGGATACATAGAAAGCACACTTAAGGCGATTAACGCCAGCGATGTTTGATATCTTTTACTGAGTATACGAAAATATATACGGCTAGTGCAATCACGCATAAATCAAAAGTAATTCTAAACCATTTTTGATTTAAAAACATATTTTCGATTTCCAAAACAAAAATGATTGAATCCAACATGAATACAATAAAAAAAATAATCGCTGTTATATAAATTAGCCATAGAGGCGTGTTTTCTTTAAACATTTTGATCTTCACATTTCTGAAAAAACACCACGTGTAAAATAATTAAATTTATCCATAAAAACCATAGCGTGTAGCTGACTGCTTTTAAAACGTCTATAACATCAAATAATTTTGAGTTTATGAACGGATACAAAAGATAAAAGACATAGGAAACACACCCCAAATAAAGACCATATAAAATTGCATTCCATTTATTCTTAAACATCAATCAAGTTTCTTTTTTCTATCGCATATTATATTAATCAACCTATCACGTTCTTGTTTAAGATTAAATATTTTTGCCTCTTCCGACCTAAGCGCAGAATCAGAATAATCATATCCCTTTCCTGCACCAGCTATAAAACTACCGATTGCAACTGCTTTTCCAATTGGATGTATGCTCTTCGCCTGCTTTAAAATTAACGCACCAATACCCATTCCCGTTGCACCTACACCAATGGTACCGCTGCGAACAAACTTCAACTCACCTTCTTTAAACTCAATTTCATTTTCAATTCGTTTGAGTTCAATTTCCAATTGGTTAACATCAAATTGAATTGATTGTCGTTTTTGTTCATCCATATCTCTATCCTTTAAAAAAACCTCCGCGTTAAGGCGGAGGGTGATTTCTTTATTCCCCGTATACTGATTGAAAACCATCAGTGACTTTGGCGATGAAGGCGGGGTCTTTGTCCCTCCAATATTTCGGGTCCTTCATCATGGATTGCAGATCTTTTTCCGCGTTCGATGACATGGATTTACACTTTGTCGCGCCCAATGTTTGAGGCTCATCACTTTGCATCATTTTATACAACGCCATGATGCCTTCATAAGATGAACTCATCCCTTCCAACACCTCGGCAGGTAAATTTTTCTGACCGAATGTTAACATTTGACGCGAAGCCTCTTGCCATTGATCCTTCCCACCAAAATGTTCGATTAAGCGTTCAATTTCGCGATCCGCCTGAAATTCTGCGGCCATGCCCATGATCATCGGGATCATTTGATCGACGGCCAAATCGTAAACCTCCTGAACCTGCTCCGCATTAAACCCTTTGGCATGCAAACGCGCATTAAGTTCCGGATCGGGATCAAACATATTATCACGAACGCTCACCTGATATTCATCTGGTGATGCAGGCACACCCGCGGCACGTAAAAATCTCTCACGCGTTTCATCATCCGTTGGTGTTGGAACAGACGATGCCATTTTCTTTTCCAATTCAGTGTAGGATTTGATCAGCGCATCAACGCGAATTTCACCTACCTCTGCATCCCAAAATTTGTCGGGAATGCCTTCTGGTTTTGATGTGTCATCGGTTAGTAAGTTTTTGTCGTCAGTCATAATTATAAGTCTCCTTGGTTGTCGTTTGGTTGTGGTAAAATAATATCTTCGCGGATCAGATCGCTTGGCACGCCAAGGGCCTTGCCCAAATAACGTGTTGCGGCGGCCAAATCAATTGCACTCGCGGCCTCTGGCCCTAATGCCATTGATGATGTCATCCAATAAAGCGTGTTTTGAACATTTGATTGTCCCTGTCCCAACGCAAGCGGTGATCGATAATCCAACGTCACCATACGCCCATCAATTTGGATATCAGGGACCTCGCCCCGGCGACGAAGAATATTATAGGCCCGTTGAATAAGGGGGGTTAGCAATTCTGATTGTAATCGCCCATATGTTGCACCCAATAATAATGCCATTTCGGATGACCGTTCCAACACTTCCGTGGCGGTCATGTTGCGTTGTCCAATCATACCCAATCGATCCACCATTAAGGTATGACGAATACGGGATCGTAAGTCCTCTAACACAATTTGAGAGATATCAAAATTCGATGGCATTTCAAGAGGAGTGAGCCCTTTTGACCCCACCGCCTTTGGAATAATTGTTCCTGGGCTAAGGTCAATATTGGCCAGATTAATCACGCCATCATCATCCGCCTGCCAAACACCACTAACCGCAATTGATGCGTTTTTCAATGTTAGTTCAACAACCTTATTCGCGGTTTTGATATCAGGCAAAGCCTTCATCACGGGCGACCGTCCATAAATTTCAGATGGTGATTTCATCCATCGGAATGCAATGAATGGGTTATCCGCGAATTGCCCTTCGGATAATAATAATGGATCACCTTCATCCATTAAAAACGCAGCATAATGATACGATAGATCATTCGCGGTGACGCTTTCCAAAATAGGGAATTCAATTGCGGGATCTTTTGTTCCTTGTGCAATCATCTTTGACGGTAAAATAACTTCACCAAAACGCGATTGAATCTCGCCCAATGTCATTTGCACATCACGATATGTTGTATCCAATCGCCCTGTTCTCGCCCCTTCGTCAAAGGCAATTTGGGATAAAGGAATCGCCTTAAATTTAAATGCGGAATATCCGCCGGGTTGTGCCTCTTCAAACAATAAAGATGCCGTACCGCCAACAATTAAATCCAAAAAGGATTGATGAATTTCCGTTGTAAAATTCGATCTATCCAAATGTGATTGCAATAATGTTGCGGCCTTTTCCAAAGCAGGCGCCAACAATTCCGAATCTTCCGAGGACATTTCCGGGCCGGGCGTAAACCCAAACCATTGCGACCATGGCGGTGTTAAATTACCCAGCAACGATGCGGCCAATTGTTCAACCGAATCCATCGCAGTCCCATCAAATAAATGATCAGTTTTGGATTGTCCTTTTAAAAACCCACCAAAAGAATCCCGTTGGGGTAATGCATAATTATAACAATCCTGCCACAATCCTTCCCAATTTTGACGGCGCGATTTTGCCTGCTCGTATGATTTTAAAATCTGGTCATTCATAATATTTATTCTCCTAACAGGCTTTTACGTTGTGGTGCGGTTGGGGTAGATGCCTCACCCAAAACACCGCGATAGGATGTTTGGATTAAAGAGCTTCGCCCGCGTGTGCTGCGTTTAATCACATCCCTAATCACCTCTTCATCTGGTGTTTCAGCTTGTCTGTTTTGCTGCGTTTTTTCTGTCGGTTGTGTTGGTGTTTGTTTTGGTGCACTCACGACCTGCGGTGTATATGAAACAGGTGAATATGACGGTACAGATGGTGAAAATAATGATCCCACGGTTACGATCCTTTCTTTTGAATTTTGATTAATGCTTTGTACAATTGATGCGGTGTGATCACCCAAAATTTGTGCAGGCCGATAATGCGTTTAATCCCCTCCACACAAGACACTGGGAATGGCGTCATAATCTTTTTAGGTATAGTGATGTCAGGCACCTTCACAACCATATGCCCCTGTTCAGTAAAATAGCGTGGAAAATTAAAATGTGGTGGATGAGGCAATATTTGAATGTCAGTTTTGTTTGACCTTGGGTCAATTAAAACCCAACGGTCATCCTGTTGCATTATAATAAAACAGTGACGAAACCCACGTTTTAATATCTTTAAAACGGATATGTCTGTCTCATTCGAAAACACAATCCATTGAGCCGATTTCAAATCCAAATCTGTTTCTGGCGATAATAAGGGACGATTTACCATGTCTGCATCGCCTCCTGCCGTTCCTTAAAATTTATAATTTCAGCAGATAGCTTTTGCTTGACGATTCCTTTTCGGATTAAGACTTCTTCCAAAATTTCCATGGCCTCACACCATAAATTTGATGCGATATGTTCGCGCGCGCGGCTTGGTTCTGGCGCCATCATGCGTTCACCGTAATGTTTCATTACACGAAAATGATGCATATCAAGACGACGATGACGACGAAGGCGTTCAATAATTTTTAAAATATCAGATGGTTCGCACGGGCGACGGTACACCCCCGCATTGGCAACGATACGCGCGCCCGTCTGTCTTGCCGTATTGGCCTGAATAAACCAAAACCATGCTTCTTCCGCGCTGTAAAATGGAGTGATATCATCATGCATTTGCGTGTCCTCTTTTCTTTTTGTTCTGTTTATGTTCTAAATAAAAACACGCATTCGTTGTGCCGTCAATAACTTTTTTAGGACTTTTTTCCTATATCTTATTTTTATGATATGTGGGATAATAATCCTACAAACTCAAAGGATTGATTCTTTATTATGTTTTCACATGACACAATTTGGCTGGCGATTGATCGGCTTGCAAACTCCACTGGTTATTCAACATCTGGCTTAGCAAAGAAAGCGGGCCTTGATCCTACCTCATTTAATAAATCAAAACGGATGAGCCCAGAGGGCAAACCAAGGTGGCCTTCGACGGAATCATTGGCTAAAATTTTGGCGGTAACCAATATCACGATGAATGAATTTACAACCTATAT
>JAUHXB010000075.1 GCA_030427215.1 Alphaproteobacteria bacterium
CTACCCCATGCCCACATCAAATTGATAGTCACTGAGGAAAAATGCGGAATAGAGGAAGAATGCCCCGATTAAAATAAATCCCATCGATGTGAATATATTGATTTTTTTAACAAAATTGCTGTTCGATAGGGCCTCTTTCGATTGTGTCACAAGCCCAATTAACATTGTGTCGACCAAAAATCCCGCGCAAAAAATAATGATCATCCCTATCACAACATCATATGTTGCAAAATCCCCCAGCGGAACCAGCGTTGGCATCATCCCCAAAAAATAAAAAATCGGCAATGGATTTGCGAGTGTTAGCATCAACGCAGCAGGATAATTTTCAAGGAAATGACGTTTTTGGCTTTTGTCCAAACGCCCCTGCCAAACGCCCTTTTCAATATTCGATAACCCCTTATACCCCAAATAAAGCAAGTAAGCCGCCCCGATTAATTTTAAGAAAAATCCAGTTTGTGCAAAAAATTCCGAAATCACTGCCAAGCCCAATACGGCCGAAAGAAAGAAAATCTGACACGCCGTAATCACGCCCAACACAACGTAAAAGGCAGGCATAAACCCATCATTCAATGCACGCGTAACCTTTAACGCCTGCCCCGGTCCAGGTTTAATCCATAACAGCAAAAGCGATATAAAAAATAAAAGTCCAGTTTCAAGTGTCATGATGTTTTAAGAATCTTTTTTCTTAAACATGCTCAACATTCGGCGCGTAATCACAAATCCGCCAAAAATGTTAATGGAGGCCAGAATAATGGCGAAAAACCCCAATGTTTGCGCCATGCCGCCATCTGCAGGGCCCGCGGCAAGAATGGCACCGATAATCACAACGGATGAAATCGCATTCGCCATACTCATTAAAGGAGAGTGAAGCGCGGGCGTCACCTTCCACACAACGTAATAGCCAACAAAACACGCCAAAACAAATACGGTTAAACCCATCATGAAAAAATCACTATGTCCGCCTGATGACGCGGATGTCATGGCATCCCCCGCACTCTGTGTTGCCGACACCGCATAATCAGCAAGCTTATCCGCCAATTCACGTGCCTTTGTCGCCAAATCCGCGGCCTGTTGAGGTTCCAATGGTGATTGTGGTGTGTCTGTCATTTTAAAATCCTATCTCCTTGAATTTTTTATAAGCCAAATCGGCGATCATAATGTGCCCATCTGTGTTGGGATGAACAGAGTCATCAAGTGTGTTCAAATACTTTTCATTATTTAAATCATCAAACAAATGCATAAACGGAATATTATGTTTCTCGCACAACGTCTTTATACGAGAATTATAATCTATAATATCCTCATTTTTATACCAAACGTTCCAATCGGGTGTTCTGGTTTTTGTCATTGTTTCTTCATTTTTAGGAAAACCACTTGTTACATATATTTTGTTAAAGTTCTTTTTTGCAACATCGATGATTTGTGTCCATAACTCCATCTGTAGTGCAGTAGACATGTCGGTGTTTGCACCATTATTCCCTTGCCTGACCAAATCATTACATGGAACTTCGATAATAAGATTATCCATTTGTCTTTGAATTGCTTCGGAGCATAAGCGATGCCAGTAATTATAACTTCGATCGCCAGACCGCGCACAGTGAGAAAAATAATAACCACTCGGCTTATCTACATTTAGTTTTTCAAATAATCGTATAACCCATCCCTTGCCAGTTTCATCGTAATAACCTTGGGCAATAGATGTTCCTAAAAATGCGTATGTTTCGTATGTCATTATTTTTTGCTGACTTTTTTCTTAACAGGCGCTTTTTTCTTTTTGGCTGGTTTTGGTTTTGCCGTCGCCTGTGGTTTTGGCTTTAAAATATCATGCACGGCCTTGCCATTATTCATCAATGTAATTGCCGATGTAATTTCGGTGTCTTTGGATAAATCAATTTTGCCTGCATCCTTATCAAAAACCAAATTCACAAAATTGAATAGATTTCGCGCAAATAGCGCCGATGAATCCGTTGCAACATGCCCCGCCAAATTCGTATGACCGATAATGGTGACGCCATGTTTGACGATAACTTTGTCAGGTTCGGTCAACGGACAATTTCCACCCATAGGTGCGGCCAAATCGACGATGACTGATCCGGGTTTCATGGATTTGACCATATCTTCGCTCACCAATTCAGGGGCAGGTCGCCCAGGAATAAGCGCGGTTGTAATCACAATATCCTGCTTTGCAATTGTCTCGGCAATTAAGGTCGCTTGTTTTTTCTTATATGTCGCCGACATTTCCTTGGCGTATCCGCCTGAGGTTTCGGCATTTTTTGCCTCCTCATCATCAACAAAAACAAATTTTCCACCAAGGGATTCAACTTGTTCCTTTGTTGCCATTCGAACGTCCGTTGCCGACACGGATGCACCCAACCGTTTTGCCGTTGCAATTGCTTGCAACCCTGCAACACCAACCCCCATGATGAAGGCTTTGGCTGGGGCGATAGTCCCCGCCGCGGTCATCATCATAGGCAAAGCGCGGTTAAAGGCATTTGCCCCCTCTATCACCGCTTGATACCCCGCCAAATTGGATTGAGAGGAGAGAATATCCATATTTTGTGCCCGTGTTATACGGGGCATAAGCTCCATTGCAAGGGCGGTCAGGCCGCCATCTTTAAATGGTTTTGCATCGAATGAAAATGGAGATAGGCCACCAATAATCATCGCACCCTTTTTAGCCTTGGATAGTGTTTTGGCATCTGGTGTGCGAATACAAAACACCATATCGGCCTTTGCGATTGCCGCGTCATTTGATACGGATAGGCTTGCACCCGCATCCTTATAATCACCATCCAAATAGGATGCTTGCTCGCCTGCGCCTTTCGTAACCGTGACGTTAATCCCAAGGGCAGTAAGTTTTTTGACGGTTTCGGGAATTGCAGAAACGCGCGGTTCGCCTTTTGCGGTTTCTTTTAAAACGGCCAATGTTATGGACATGAATAATCATCCTTCATATTTATAAATTTAAAAACACAATACGGCGGAAAGCCATGTTTGTGAAGGGGGCAGTTATTGGTTATCAAGGCCAATCATCATACACATCACAAATATAGGCATATTCCTCACCAACAGGCGTCTTCTGGTTTCGCATGAATAATAAACCTGTGTCATGGGCATGAATGATGTCGCCATGTTCGGTTTCAAAAACGGGATCGCCTTCATGGATATAGTCTCTTTCCATCAATGGAAAAATTAATTTTTGTCCTTCCTCGTGATAGAGGATAGATCGCGCCACAATAAATTCATGATTTATTGGTTGTGGTTTTTCACCTTCAATCATACCCAAATGAATCAAAATATTCACAATAGCCTGATACGCAACCTCAACAGATTGCGGATCATCATGTTGCCCGGCCTCAATTAAAATCGAAGGCTTATTATGATGACGCGCATAATGAATTGTCATTTGTGACCCTGGTTTTGTGATAATGGGCGAATCCAATTCAATCCTTTTAACACCACATATTTCCGCCATTTTTTGAGATTGTTTATTGCGATCATCAATACAAATGACGACAGGTTGCATATTTTCGGTGAAGCTGTGCACATCCACAAAGTAATCATGATTATCAATGCACTCCATAATAATCGGGGCAATTTCGGATTCATATGATCCAACATATGTTTCAACCAAATCGGCGGACATGATGCGGTTTAAATTCACATCAATAAATCGCTTATTTAATTCCATTGCCTTTGGATTACAGCAAGGCATGAGGGTGAGCATTCCCTTTTTGATTTGAATTGAACCGTTTTCAATATTATCTACCAACCGTTTAAGCGCGATCTCTCCACAAGGTTCATTACCATGAACCCGCCCAGTAAATAAAATGGATGGGCCTCCGGGTTCGCCTTTAAAGGTCGATTTTTTAATCATGCGTTATTTCTTTCTGGCTTAATCGGTTTTAGGGATATGGGTCTTGCCGATGGGTTGATCTCTTGCGTGGCCTTTAGGATATCACGCGCCAATGGTGCGGCCGCGCCTGACCCTGACCCACCATGTTCAACAACAACCGACACCGCATATCGTGGATTATCATAAGGGGCGTAACCGACAAACAATGCGTGATGTCGGTTTTTCCAGACGATGTCTTCTTGGGCCAATAACCCCGCGCGCCGTTCGGCCATTGTGATACGACGAACCTGCGCTGTTCCTGTTTTTCCACCCATTTCTTGCCCATCTACTTCAATGGCGGATGATTTTGCCGTACCATCTTCGCCGACAACAACCAATTCCATACCGCGGCGGATGATATCCAATCCACGATTACTGACTCTCATTTTTGGCCATTGTGTTTGCCTTTTTCGGGAATGATAAACACCATCATGCGCAACAATCCATGGTTCAACCGCATACCCACCATTCACCAAACGTGATGTCATCACCGCCAATTGCATCGGGGTGGTCAGCAAATACCCTTGCCCAATTGTCGTATTGATTGTTTCCCCCAAATGCCATTCCGTCCCGAATTGCCCGCGTTTCCAATTTTTATCAGGGACAAGGCCTTTTGATTCGAGGGGAAGACGTAAATTATAATCTTCTCCCAATCCAAATCGTCGCGCCATACTGGCAATGTTTTCAATACCTAAATCTTGCGCCAAATTATAAAAATACACATCGCACGACTCTTCCATCGCGGTAAAAACATTCATATAGCCATGGCCTTTGCGTTTCCAACAATGAAACCGTTCCTCATTCACATCAAAATGCCCTTCGCAGAAAAAATTGGTATTGGCATCAACGATATTGGCCTCTAACGCCGCCAACGCCGTAATCATTTTAAATGTTGATCCAGGCGGATATTGTCCCGACACGGCCTTATTATTTAATGGCTTCCCCGGATTTGTATTCAAGGCATCCCATGTTTTTTGCGGCAGGCGCGTTGCAAATAAATTCGGGTCAAAGGATGGATAGGAGGCACAGGCATAAACCGCGCCCGTATAAACATCCATCACAACCGCCGAGGCGGATTTTTCGCGCGATAAAATATCCATGGTTTTCTTTTGAAGCTCTTGATCAATAGTCAGGGAAATCGGTCTACCAATGTCGCCGCTTCTGTCTTCCAATTCGCGAACCATGCGCCCTGCGCTATTCACCTCAATCGATTGGCTTCCTGGTATGCCGCGTAATTGACGTTCAAATATTCGCTCAATCCCAGTTTTGCCAATTTGAAAATCGGGCAGACGAAGAACAGGGTCATCCGTCATTTCCTTTTCGCTCACCGCACCAACGTAACCTGCAATATGGGCAAATTGTTCGGCAAAGGGATAAAGCCGTTTTTGCCCAACATCAATGGAAATACCCGGCAAATCAGGCAGCGATATTTCAATGGCCGACACATCATCCCACGTTAAATTATCACGTATTTTAATGGGGATGAATTTGGCCTGTCTCCTTGCACGATCAATAATTGCTTCTTGATCAGACAACCTCAAATCAATAATACGCGATAAATTTCGCAGCGATTGCGCCATGTCCGCCGTTTGCTCAGGCACAATTTGAACACGAAAATTTTGTTCGTTAAACGCCAAAATTTTACCATTGCGGTCCATGATATATCCGCGCACTGGTGTGGTCAGGTTAATGTGAATACGATTGTTATCAGACAAGGTCTGGAATTGTTGTCCCTCAACCAATTGCAACCACCCCATACGTGACACTAACCCCGTATAAAGCGCAGTTGTACCAAGCGCGACCATAAAGGCACGGCGGTTAAAACGTGAATTGGCGGTGCTATCGTCCATAACCCGACATTACCTTATGGAGGAGTTTCAGCACAAGGATGATTGGCACGCAAAACACACAATTCAACACAAACGCCAAAACAAAGGGATAAATATCCAACATATTAAAATTGAGAAGGGATATAAGCCCCCATCGTAAAATTTCAAACATCAATGCAGACAGGAAAAAAATAACAAAATGATATAAAAGCGGTTGAGATAGTATGATCCTACGAACACGATAAAGCAGGATAAAATAAACAATAAACCCAAAGGCATGAAGACCAAGAGGCGACCCCACAGAAAAATCAATCGCCAATCCACCCAAAAACACAAACCATAATGGCATCATAATGGGCGCATGAATAATCCAATAAAATAAAGGGATTAAAAACAGAACCGCATGCACATTATCCAAAAACACGAACGATACCGATTGGGTTGATAGGATCAACAACACAAAATTAAATATATAAATCGGTAATGATTTTATAAATGATGGCCTCATATATTTTTATGTAGCATTTTTTGAAAAACATTGCGAGAGAGTGAAAAAGAATTCAGTCTTTATTCAAATACAATGAAACATTATGGCG
>JAUHXB010000076.1 GCA_030427215.1 Alphaproteobacteria bacterium
GAACAATATTTAAATTTTATTGATCAAGCGAAAAATTTAAAACTTGAAATTGCCGCCGATTATCTGGTGATGGCGGCGTGGCTGGCTTACCTCAAATCAAAATTATTGGTTCCACAAAGCGACGATGAAGAAGGTGAAGAAGAATTAAGTGGTGAAGCATTGGCAGAGGCTCTCGCCTATCAATTGAAACGGCTTGAGGCCATGCAAAAGACGGCTGAATTATTGTTTGACCTCCCCCAAACAGGGCGCGATGTTTTCACACGCCAACAAACCGATGACACCATCGGCATTGAAACAATTTCAAAATGGCAGGCGGATTTATATGATGTTTTGGCGGCCTATGGCGCAATTGCTCGGCGTCAGGAATATGCGAATTATACACCAAAAACATGGACATTAATGTCAACGGATGAGGCTTATGATAGGTTATCAACCATGTTGGGCGCCCTGCCTCGCAAGGATAATCAATCTGTTTGGGCGATATTAGATAGTTTCATGCCAGAAGATTTAACCGATGCGTTAATCAAACGATCATCAAAGGCATCCCTGTTCACCGCAACATTAGAAATGGCAAAACAAGGTGATATTGATATCCGCCAAGATGGGTTGTTCAAACCGATTTATATCCGTCAAAAGGATGGGGAAGGGTCTTAGTAGAAAGTAAAACTTCTGTCTCTCAATTTGTTTGTCCTCAATTCATTGAGAGAAGATATTGTTTCAATAGGCGGATCAATAACAATACCATTAGGCATTATTAGAGGTTGTAAAGTACCTAAATCGTTCGGATGACAGAATGAAGGATCATATTGTTGGACTATATAACTAAACTGTATTGAGAAATCATCCGCCTCATAGAAAAAATCATCTTCATCACAATATTCAAAATCCTCCGCAAATCTTTCAAGAATTTTAGGCATGTATAGGCTTTTGATAAAATACATGTCCAAGGATGCAGAGCCCCTGTCTATATGAAAGTCTGACATGTCATATCCAGTAACAGTATATAATGGTTGCAATGTAACTTTTTCAATTAGTTTATCACCATTAGAAGCATGAAAAATATATCCGCCATGATGCTCAAATTTTCCTAATTTTTGCTTGGGCAAGCCATAGTTTTCACCTTTTTCTAGGCAGAGGCCATGCAATCTCTCCAGACGATAAAATTCCTCATCTGGAATACAGCCACGGTTTGTTACATTATTTTCTGTGATAAGAACAAATGCACTGAAACACAAATTACTGTTTACGCCCATCATATCTTTTAATCGCTTTTGCCGTGAAGACCAACTCATGGACTTTACTGTAGAACAAGTATTAAAATATGTCAAAAATTATTTTCAAAAGAATAATACAAAAGCACACCTACCCTTGAAATTTCTTATCTTTAATATAGGTTAAAGAGTGGGAAACATAAACTTTTAAAGGAAATATCATGATTAAAGTCAAAGACATGGCCGAATTCACACAAAAAGACGATGTGTTAACAATGGTCGAAAGCGCGAAATTATCAACTGCCGTTGATGAGATGGTGAAGGCTGGTTTTGGATCCGTTGTTGTGACAAAGGCTGGGAAAAGCAAGAAAATTGCAGGTATTGTGACCGAACGAGATTTGATGAATAAGGTCCTTTATAACAATATGGATTACAAAAAATTAAAATTAAAAGACATCATGACGACAAAGGTTCAAACGGCTAATGAAAATGACCGCGTGTCCGATTGTTTGCGCCGTATGTCGAATGGTCGTTTCCGTCACTTACCCATTGTTGATGATCAGCAAAATTTGGTCGGTATGATGTCGCAGGGCGATTTTGTTGCCTATACATGGCCTGAGCTTTGGAAACGTGTGAAAGAACAAGCCAACATTACGGTGAACAATCAATATCAAATCTTTTTGATTTTGGGTGGGATATTGGTTTATACAATCCTGCTTCTTTTATTTTCAGGACAGTAAAAAAATCAGGTATTAAGATATGTTCGAGGCCGAAAGGACAAGGCCTCGGACACATGGGATTTTGATAAAACATCTGATCCTCCCGCCAAATCTGCAATAGTGCGCGCGACCTTCAGAACGCGATAATATCCACGGGCGGACAGTTTAAGCTTTTCAATTGCTTGGTCAAAAAATTGATTGGCATCTGCGTCCATTACGCAATATTTTTCAATCTCTTCGGTGGTCATGCTCATATTCAACCGCCCTGCCCCTAATCGTGCATATTGGATATCATGGGCGCGTTCAACGCGGGCGCGGACATCCGCACTATCCTCGCCATCGCCAGCCCCACCGCGTAAATCAGATATCGCAACGGGGGGTACATCCACAAATAAATCCATACGATCCATAAATGGCCCTGAGATTTTAGATTGATAATCGGTTCCACATTTTGGCGCACGGGTGCATTCGCGTTCTGCATCGCCCATATATCCACACCGGCACGGATTCATCGCCGCGATCAATTGAAAATCGGCAGGAAAAACGGCGCGGGATTGAACGCGGGCAATCACAACCTCCCTCGTTTCCATTGGTTGGCGAAGAGCTTCCAAGGTCGAACGGTTAAATTCGGGCAATTCGTCCAAAAATAAAACACCTTTATGCGCCAAAGATATCTCACCAGGCTTCGCTCGTGTTCCACCGCCCACAAGCGCAGGCAAAGACGCCGAATGATGCGGATTGCGAAATGGACGAATGCTAACCAATCCATCATCTGGCAACGTCCCTGCCAATGAATGAATGGTTGAAATATCTAACGCTTCCTTTGCATTTAGTGGTGGTAAAATGGTAGGCAGGCGTTCCGCCAACATTGATTTCCCTGACCCCGGTTGCCCGCACATCATCATGTTATGACGCCCCGCCGCGGCGATTTCAAGGGCGCGTTTGGCCGTTTCCTGACCTTTAATATCAGATAAATTTTTGGAATAATTCTCGCTTCGTCCATCGTAGATTAATGGCTTTAAATCCTGATCAAGAACCTGCGTGCCTTTCAGGTGATTGATCAATTGAAGTAAATTTTGCGGGGCCAAGATATTATCCGATCCTGACCATGCCGCCTCGTTTCGACAATCATAGGGACAAATAATCCCATGGCCATGTTCTTGAGCATGCATAGTTGCCGGTAAAATGCCGGAAACTGGCCTTAATCCACCATCCAAACCCATTTCACCAAGGGCAATAAAATTATCCAACGCATCGGCGGGAATAACATCCATTGAAACCAATAGACCAAGTGCAATCGGCAAATCATAATGCGATCCTTCTTTATTCACATCCGCAGGGGCCAAATTCACTGTGATGCGTTTTGGGGGTAAGGCCAACCCCATGGCGTGCAAGGCCGCGCGAACGCGTTCTTTCGATTCACCCACGGCCTTATCTGGTAATCCAACGATTGCAAAGGCAGGAAGCCCACCGGCAATATGGACCTCTGTCTCAATGGGTAAAGTTTGAATCCCAGAAAAAGCGACTGTTTTAATTTTTGCAACCATTCAATAGTGTTCTCATAATAAGAACAAATGTGCAACAGATACATGAAAATAAATGTTGCGATAAGTTATGCGAATGATTTATTCTGTTAAAAGTAACCTTTTATTGTAGGGAATAACAGTGTCGCGAAAATCGTTAAATTCAATCTCTTTTAAAGAGTCTCTTACGCCTGTCATCAATCATCGCGTTAATAGCGATTTAGCAGAGGAAATGCGTTTTATGACTGATTGCGCGGGTAAAATTATTTATACAAATGATGCCTTAGCGGATAAAATTGGGCTTAGCTCAAGTGACTTACAAAACAGGTCTATTTTGGACACCGTTTTTTTTAAAGACCTTGAAAAAATCTCTCAAGATCGAAAACTTTTTAATCAGGCCGCAGGTGCCAGCGAAGGCCAAATCAACTTAGTTCAAGATGGTCTTCACGAACTTCTTATTGGGTCAAACCAAGAGGCATATAAATTTTATTTTAATTGGATGACAGGACAAGATGATAGACAGTTCTTGGTTGCCAGTTCAATGTCACCCGACACATCCACGAAAGATTGGACGTCCCTTGTTGATTCTATAGAAGACATCTCAGCCGAAGAAAAAAACAATAAAACAAAAACTGTAATAAACAAAAAACCTGTCTCAGGCCTTGCAAAAACTGATGAAGCCTTCTTCACAACTATTTCACAGGACGTTTTATGTGTTTTGTCTGATGACGGTATTATTTTAAGGCATAACGGTATTTTGGATCGCGTATCGCACCAATTAGATGACAATACGCCTTTCCTTGATTGCGTCCATGCCGACGATAAGGCACTGGTCAGGCAATATCTTCAATCATTCAATCATGGCGATGATCAACATGACGTCGTCCCGGTTGTTTTTGAATGTCGTATGAATGATTATGATGATCACAGCGTGGTTATGCATTGGACCATACAAAATTATGACAGTTGTTATTTTTGTATCGGGCGCGATGTCACGACCTCTCATAACAATACCAATGCGCTCAATAAAATTCAGCAGGAATTATCAGAAGCCCAAGCCCTTGCCAATATGGGGCATTGGCGATGGGAGGTTGGCGCAGAACATATAGAATGGTCCGACCAAATCTATAAAATTTTTGGTGTTGAACGCGGTGAATTCATTCCCACATTAGACAATGCCAATGCAAGACTTCACAAGCGCGATGTTGGCCATATGACACAGGCATTTCAACGCGCCATTATTGAACAAAATGATTACGACGTCGAATTCCGCGTTATTCATGATGATGGATCTGTTCGATACGTCCAATGCGAAGGACGATGTGATTTGGATGAAGATGGCGATGTTAAGGCCCTGTATGGTATTATGCAGGATGTGACCCCCCAAACCGAAAACGAAATGGCCTTGCGCCATGCAAAAGAGTCGGCCGAACATGCCTATGCCTCAAAATCGCGGTTCCTTGCCAATATGAGCCATGAACTGCGAACCCCTCTCAACGCCATTATTGGGTTTTCTGACATGATCAAAAGACAAATGTTGGGGCCTTTAGGGAACGATAAATATATGGAATATGCCGACAGCATCCATAATAGCGGCCAGCATCTTTTATCCCTTATCACTGATATTTTAGACATGTCAAAAATCGAGGCCGGAAAATATGACCTTGATCTTGAAACCATCCAATTGGGGGATGTTGTAACAAATGCCATTCGTATGATTGAATCACGCGCCAACGAAGGGGTCATCACACTTCATAATGAAATCCAAGAAACAGGCCCTGACATTATTGCCGATCGCCGCGCGGTCATGCAAATTATGCTTAATCTGTTATCCAACGCCGTCAAATTTACCGAACCGGGCGGGGAGATAACCGTTACAATTGCGGAACGTGAAAATCATGTTTCCGTTAAAATTATTGATACAGGAATTGGTATTCCTGCCAACAAGTTATCCGCCGTTTTAAAACCTTTTGAACAGGTTTCAACTGCGTTCACTCGTAATCACGAAGGATCTGGTTTGGGGTTAACCATTACAAAAGAACTTGCCGAAATGCATGGCGGCCTCATAACACTTGAATCAAAAGAAGGTCAGGGAACAACGGCCCTCCTCCGCCTTCCAAGGGACGCAAGCCAACGTCAATCTCATGATTGAGTGATCTACTCGTCATTGCGAGCGCCAGCGAAGCAATCCATACAACAGTTCTTTATTTTTCACACAAGAGGCCGACAGAGACTTAAAACAGGAAGAATATTTTGGATTGTTGCACTTACAGATTTTAAAATATAAAATATTCAAATGACCCAAAAACCTAAATTCAATATTGATGAAATCATATCATTCTACAAAGAAAATCCAAAAACAGACCTTGATCCTGTTATTCAAAATATGATAGATCATGTAAAGTTTGATAACTCTGAAAAGACAATTGCTCTTATAGGAACTGGTGGAACTTTATCTTCAGCGTACAGCCCCAAAAATGAAACGATTATACCAGGCCGTTACCAAGCAGCAGGTATTGTATTAAATAATTTAAAAAATAATTTTGGTATTATCGATTATCCATTTTCTGCAATTGATCTTTTTGCAAAGGATAGTCGCGATATACAAAATGATGATTTAAAGTTTCTTATTGATTTTGTTTTATCTATTAAAAATCAGAGGATATTAATTGTAACTGGAACATATATGTTGCCTAAAATTGCAAAATTATTAATGGCGATCATTCCGCCTGAAACTAAAAAATACATAGGTTTAACAGGGGCGATGTTACCTTTGGGCTTTTTAGGAAGTGATGCAAGCGCAAATGTTGTTGCAACAAC
>JAUHXB010000077.1 GCA_030427215.1 Alphaproteobacteria bacterium
GATTTTAATGTCGATGGGGATGATGATGTTACCCCCGGTCATGATAGCTCTACCGTTTAAGATTATTTTCTTTGTGCTTGTCGATGGATGGTATTTGGTTGCAGGGTCATTGATCAAAAGCTTTGATGGATCATTGCCGTTGCCTGATGGGGAATAGTAGGATTATTCCAACTCATTTTCCAAAACGCCTTGGAATAAATCAACTTCGGAAGCGACATCCAATAATGTTTCGCGGTCGGCTAGGCTGGAAATATTTTGCGGGCGTGTCACCACCTGAAAGGTTCGATAAACGGGCGTTTGTTTCATCGCCGTGTCATATCGCGCGGCAAACCGTTGCAGGGCATCATATTGGTCTGATAAACTCAATGCCACCGCCTGATTTAAAATGAGTTGCGTTTGTTCGGCGCTGGGTGGGGATGCAGGGGTGATATTTTCCCGCGCCAATAATTTGGATAAATTATCTGTCACCGCAACCCAATTTCCAGTTCGCCACGCGGTATCAATGCGCAATCGGATCACATCATCCGTATCATCCAACCCTTCGGTCATAAATAAGGCCTGTTGCGGTTCTCCCGTATCGGCCAAGGCCTTGGCCCGTAACAAAACAATTTTTTCATTAACGTCGGCTATATCATTACCTTTATAAGCGGCAATCATTCTATTAACCTGATCAAGCGTTTCTAATGCGGCTTTGGGTTCGCGGTCAATCAATTGGATGCGGGCGATACGAAGGCCCGTTTGTATTGCATGTTCGCCTTCACCCAATCGATTCATTTTATCTTTTAAAACATTTGTGGCTCTAGACATTAAATTCACGCTCATTAATTTATCGGCCAACCGATCAATAATTTCGTTTCCTTCCGTGCCTATGGGGGTGAGTTCCTTAAATTCATCGTAAACTGTGACGGCAACCATGGGGTCGGTTTCTTCGAATTTCTCACCAATAAAGATAGATTTATAAGCATCAGCCATCATTCTGACGATGTCTCTCCGGTCTTCTATATTTCGAGTATTCCCTGTTGCACGTTTTAAAATTGTAAGACCGCGTCTGGGGTCTTCGTTTCGGATGTAAAGTTTTCCTAAGGCCTTTTGAATATCGGTTTCCAGTGCATCACCTCGCCATGCAAAACGAAGCCGTTCCATGCGTTTGATCGCTTCGTCATTATCAATGACCTCGCGGTCTAATTCATCTTGGATCAAAAGCAATTCACTCCGAATTCCGTATGGCCCTAATTTATCGGACATTGAGGCTTTATAGAGGTTTGCAATCCCCTCATCAGGTCGCCCTGTAAATGATTGCATCAGCCCCTTCAGATATGCAACGGTGGTGCGTTCTTCTTGGGATCGATTATCGATATTGTCGCCCAACATCTCAATAATATTCATGGTTTGGCTGGCTTGACCTTGGTTAATCAAAGCAAGCGCAAGCGGTGCAAGAACACTATAACGAACATGGTAAGGATAAACGGCAGCCAGTGCGGCGTTATCCTGATAAGTTTCAACAGCCTTTTCTTCGTTATCTTGTGCAGCGAAAGCAGCCGATTGCCACAAATTAATTTCATCAATGAGGGATAATGAATCATCGGATAGATGTTTGAGAGCAACATCATATTGCCCTGCCAAAAAATGGGCGGCCCCCCTTAGGGCCTTATATTCAGAGATTTGATCAATTTGATTATTGATTTCTCCCGCTAAATCAAGATAACCCATCGCCTCTTGGCCTAAATTCTGAGACAGGGCCAATTTCGCCAAATCAAGAATAGGGTTAAGTTTTCTATCTTTGGGGGCGTTTGCAACGGCCGCGCTAAGTTCCTGACGTTTATCGATAAAATCAATTGGCTTTATACCCCCGCCCCAGTCAGAAAAATAATAAACACGTTCAAGATTGGTATTGTCGGCAATAGTTTTTGGCGCATTGTCAGAAAGGTTTTGTGACCGAAGGTATGAGAGAACAATTTCGTCTTGTGATTTCTTATCAATGACCAAATTATTTTTGTTGGAAATGGTTACAAATTGTGATGAAGACACAATGCGCAAGCCATCCGTTTCGGGTTTTATAACGGCCCCGACAATTGCGGGTAAGACATCAAAATCGACATAATCAAATGGTTGAAAGACACGAGATGATGATTTTTTAACGGTGATAACGGCAAGATCATCTTTGTATAAAGGATCCGTGAAGCGAAGAAGTTTTGAAGATTGCGACATCATCAAATCTATCTTTTTGTCGTCGGGGTTGATATTTCGGTGACGTATATCCGCGGTTGAAAGATTGGGGTCTTGATCGGATATAATTAGTCGCCACAACAAACTATGCCCCTCGGGCCTGACAAAGGCGCCTTGTGGAAGGTCCATGACCCACGCCTTACCATTATCCATTGAAACCTCTTCCATAGCCCACCCTAAATCACGCCCTGCGCCAGCTATTTGAGGGGGAATCGCCATTGTCTCTTGGTCTGTCAAAATAAATAAACGGCCAAATCTTTCAAAAACGGACAAGCCAAATGCAGTTGTAGATGAAATCGTAATAATTGTCGCATCGGCTAATTCTGGTAATGTTTGAGCAATGGGAAGAACGGGGGCAGGGTCTTCAACAATTTCAATAGGCTCTTTTTTTACATCTTGGGGTGTTGTTTTTTCAATGTTATCAGAAGGCTGTTCATTAGTGGCTGGCGTTTCCTCTGTTAATTCGTTTGTATTTTGATTGGGGGCTTCTATTGCATCCGCAACCTTAGTATCTGTTGGATTTTGATTGCGTGATAATTCAACAAGTTTGTCATTATCATAGAATATATCTAAAACAATTTTATCACCGATACGGAAATGTCTCGTATCGGTTACGGCCGTATTCAAATGAAACGAGAGTTGACCAGAATCGTAGGCTATAGATTTTAAAACGCGCGAGTTCGATACAAGCGTTTCAAGTGTTTCGGGGGAGGGGGCTTTTGATATTCCAAGTTCAATAAAATCATTCGATTTTTTTATGGGCGCATTTGGTGGGGAATCGATCGTGACGCGGTCATAAAGGGTGCGTTGAAAAATATTGACGGCACTATCTTGGGCTTTGGATTCAAAGCCACTACCAATAGTCATTATTATGAGCATGAATAGAAACAACAAACGCATTTTATATTTATACACGGCAATGACACCGTAGAATAGTCATGAAGTGTTTTATCAACGATTAATTAAGCGACGGCCATCATCCGGATAAATATGAATTTCTGTTTGCGCGTTTTTATTATTAAGATCATTCACAACGGATAGGACAAATGGTTTTGTATATCCGTATTCACGCAATTGCTTGCCAAGCGTTTGTATGTATCGAAGTGGTTGATTTGTATTTCTATCTGTGACAACAGAAATACGATTATCCAAAGAATTAAGAGTTGGCGTTAAATTATTCAAAAACAACAAAATATCTCTATTTAAATTTTGAATAGTTATAGAGATATAATAAGTTTTATTATTAATTTTGATCGTTTGATTTGGATCATATTCTTGTATCAATTCGTTTAGAACGCTTTGAACATATTCCAAATTTTCCGCAGCTTGATAATCAATTTTATTCAAATTAACCCCTTCGGAATCACCAGCTTGATTTTGTGCGCCGCTGAAGCTGGCTTGTGAATTTATGGTCATACCGATTTTGCGGTCCCATTTTTGTGGATCAGGATCTGACATTGCATATAAAAGAACGAAGAATGTTAGCATTAGGGCGATGACATCCGTAAATGAAATCAACCATACAGGGGGAAGGTCGTTATTATCATCATGGTTTGGTTTTGATAATTGTCTTCTCATCATCTTGCTCCATCAAAACGGAACATTAGGAAAGCAGGGTTCCCTTGTTCAAGTGCCAATGTGATACGAGAGCCATTAACACCTTTTGCAATAAAGTCATCGCGATATTGATCAATAATACGATAGCTGGTGTTTGCCCCGCGGGAAAGAGGAGATCGAACGAAAGATGTCATCGTCATTTTGAATGATTGCGTACCATCTTTGATCGTCATGATACGAACTAAAACGGGAATAAGGCGGGATGAGAGATTATTGAATTGGTCTTTTTTAATACGAATGGCCATCACTTTTCCACCATTAGGATCATCCGTTAAATCCATATCAAGTCCAGGGAGAATGGATCGCAATGTATCTTGAACATTTTCAATACTGTCACCTTTACCATCATTTTGGATTTGTGATTGGTCCATAATTTTATTGTCTTGTGTGGACGGTATTAATTCGGTTGCGAAGGCCAAATCAATGGAATCAAAAACTTTTTCTGTTTTTTCTTCTGAATAATTGGAAACGGCATTCAAAACAATAAAAAAGGCCAATAAAATAATAAATAAAGACAAACTCATGAGGACAGAGGTCTTTGCCGATGATGACATCTCTGAAATTGATGATGATTTTTTTTCTAATTTACTAATCAAATTCTGCCAACAGCTTGTCTATATCGTCCTGAGATACACCTTGCCCGTTCATTTGAGGGCCGTTCATTAATTTTTCGTCTTCACTTCTGGTGTCAACAGCTTCTCGTTTGTCGCTGTCATTGACGGGACCAAAGAGATTTAGAAGATTATCAACGGTTGCCTCAATATCTTTTAATGTATTAATGACCTTTGAGATGCGTTGCCCCGTTATATCTTGAAAAGAGCAGGCTTCGAATATTTTTGTTGTCTCCTCGAAAACGCCTGATTTTGTGGCGTCATCGGATTTTTCGACAATGGCTTGAATGGCCTCGCATGAATCCATAATCGTTGCGCTGGCATTTTCCGTTGCACCAATCACGGCGTCAAGCTCGTCAGTAGCCGTGGGTATGTGCTTGTCATTAACATCATGACTGCGCGTGGCCATGATATCATCGTGAAGGTCATCAATTGTTTTGGCCAAACCAGCTAATTCAGATTGAATATGCTCTAAAGGTTGAGCTTGTGATGAATTCACCTTCCCCATGACAGAGGAAATAACGTTCATAACTTGATCACGGCTATAATCGGTCATTTAATTTTTTCCCAACTATTCTTGAAGAACGCTTTCAATTTTTCCTTTTAACGTTTCTGCGTTAAATGGTTTTACAATGTAATTACTAACGCCTGCTTGCTTGGCCTTGATGACGTTTTCTGTTTTGCTTTCTGCTGTGATCATAATGAACGGAACATCCTTATTATGCGCCCCTCCGCGAATTTCTTTCAAAAGTTCGTATCCGCTCATTGGTTCCATATTCCAATCGGAAATCACTAACCCATAGTTCGCTGATTTAAATTTTTCTAAGGCCTGCGTTCCATCAGCAGCTTCATCAACATCTTTAAACCCGATTTGATTGAGAAGATTACGGATGATCCGTAGCATCGTTGCGTAATCATCAACAATCAAAACTTTCATACCTGTATTCATTTTTAACCCCGCTATTTTTCTTATATTATGATATGTGTTCGTTAAGGAAAGGTAAACCGAGAATAACGAGTAAGCATGCAAATGTGATTTTTATTGAGGGAGTTGAGGTAATTGCCTTTGTTCTGCCAATAAAGTTGTTAACTCTTGCGCTTTTTGAATATCCATTGATGCGATGATAGGGGCTGATTTCCTCTCAGACATTCTTGATACAACCTGTAACAAAATATCCATATCCAAATTATTAAAAATGGCGGAGGCATCTTTTGGTTTCATGCCGGAATATATTTTTACAAGACTTTGCATTCTTGCCTCTTCTTCTTCTGATTGATTGCCAAGCAATTCGATAATTTCCTGACGAAGAGAGTCTAGTTCGGAAATTTTTTCTTCAATGCGTTTTTCTGTCACCTTTATAAGGGCTTCTCTTTGATCGGCTCTGGCCTCTCTATCATCAAGTTCGATTCGGCGTTCTTTTAATTCCATCAAAACTTTTGATTGTGTCTCTGTAAATTGCATATCCACAACAGTTGGGTCCGCCCAATCCGTTTCTGGAAGGGGTGTAGGTTCATCATCTGAGAGACCTTCAGGAACATTCACGGGAATGGCACCTTCTTCTTTTTTGCTATCGTCTGCGGCAATGGCGGATGCCGTTAACACTTGTGATGGCGTGCGCACCTCTGTGACGATATCACCAATGCGTACGACGAAAGACATCAAAGACACAAGAATAAGTAATGGTAGGATTTTAAGTGCACCCATTTTACGATACCTTACCTGTCAGTTTTTTTGTTTT
>JAUHXB010000078.1 GCA_030427215.1 Alphaproteobacteria bacterium
GGCCAATGTATTTGTACCATCAATATTCATGGCGCATGATCCGCAAATTCCTTCGCGGCAGCTTCGGCGGAAAGTCAAAGAGGGATCAGTTTCATTTTTGATTTTGATCAATGCATCCAAAACCATTGGACCACAGGTGTCCATATCAACTTCAAACGTATCCATAGTCGGATTTTTTTCGTCGTCTGGTGACCATCTATAAACCTTAAAAACTTTTTTATTTTCCGATATCGTTGGGTGGTATTCCCCTTTTTCAACTTTGGAATTTCGTGGAAGTGTAAATTCAGCCATATTACTATTTTATCCTTTAAATATTAAGATATGGTGTTTTTACGCAGATGTGAAGAGCGAAGCATGCATTATCATTTAAAAAAACTACTTGAAAAATAACCCTGACCTTATATATGATGCGGTAACGGTTGAGATGCTGGTAAACAGGTTTTAATCGGATTTTGGTTTAGAAAAACAAAAGAAAGGAAAAAGAAGATGAAATTTCGTCCTCTACACGACCGTGTTTTAATCAAACGTACGGAACAAGACAACAAAACAGCCGGGGGAATTATTATTCCTGACACTGCCAAGGAAAAACCTGTTGAAGGTGAAGTCATGGCGGCGGGATCTGGTGCCCGTACCGAAGACGGCAATGTTATTCCATTGGATGTCAAAACAGGCGACCGCGTTCTATTCACAAAATGGGCCGGCACAGAAGTCACAATCAATGGCGAAGAGCTGTTGGTTATGAAGGAATCTGACATTGTTGGAATCGTTGAAGCGGCTTAATAGCTCAAGCGTTTCAAAATTAAATAAAACTGCCACTTTAAAGGAGTAATTATTATGAGTGCAAAAGATGTAAAATTCGGGATTGATGCCCGCGAAAGAATGTTAAAAGGCGTTGATATTCTTGCAAACGCTGTGAAAGTAACTCTAGGACCAAAAGGACGTAACGTTGTTTTGGACAAATCATTTGGTGCCCCGCGCATCACAAAAGACGGTGTATCCGTTGCCAAAGAAATTGAATTAGACAATAAATTCGAAAATATGGGCGCGCAAATGGTTCGCGAAGTTGCGACCAAGGCCAATGACCAAGCAGGTGACGGTACAACAACTGCAACCGTGTTGGCTCAGGCGATTATTCGCGAAGGCATGAAATCAGTTGCCGCAGGCATGAACCCAATGGATTTAAAACGTGGGATTGACCTTGCAACAACAACGGCCATTGAAACAATTAAATCAATGTCAAAACCTGTTAAGGGTAAAACAAAAGAAGTTGCAACAATTTCCGCAAATGGCGACACAATTATTGGTGGTCACATTGCCGATGCGTATGAAAAAGTTGGCGCGGAAGGCGTGATCACGGTTGAAGAAAACAAATCTTTCGAAGATGTTGTTGATTTCACCGAAGGAATGCAATTTGACCGTGGGTATTTATCACCATATTTCATCACAAATTCAGAGAAAATGATTTGTGAAATGGATAATCCTGCGATTCTTTTGCACGATGGTAAATTATCGAACCTACAAGCCCTATTACCGACATTGGAATCCACAATGCAATCTGGTCGTCCATTATTGATTGTTGCCGAAGATGTTGAAGGCGAAGCGCTTGCAACATTGGTGGTAAACAAACTCCGTGGCGGTTTGAAAGTCGCAGCGGTGAAGGCACCTGGATTTGGTGATCGTCGCAAGGCAATGTTGGAAGACATGGCCATTTTGACAGGCGCGACAGTGATTTCCGAAGAAGTTGGGATCAAGTTGGAAAACACAACGCCTGAAATGTTGGGTTCCGCGAAAAAAGTGCGCATCACAAAGGATGACACAACATTCGTTGATGGTGCGGGATCAAAGGGTCAAATTGATGACCGTTGCGCCCAAATCAAGGCTCAGGTTGCGGAAACAACATCTGACTACGATAAGGAAAAGCTGCAGGAACGTTTGGCTAAACTATCCGGTGGTGTTGCCGTTATCCGTGTGGGTGGCGCAACAGAAGTCGAAGTGAAAGAGAAAAAAGACCGAGTAGAGGATGCCATGCACGCCACACGCGCCGCATTGGAAGAAGGCATCGTTGCCGGTGGTGGAACAGCCTTGCTATACGCCACACGCGAGCTTGATAAGATTAAGGCTGAAAACGCCGATCAACAGGCTGGTATCGGTATTGTTCGTCGTGCATTACAAGCCCCAATCCGTCAGATCGTATCAAACGCTGGTGAAGAAGGATCCGTGATCGTTGGCAAATTGTGGGAACAAAAATCAACTGATTTTGGGTATAACGCGCAAACGGGCGAATATGGCGACCTGATCAAAATGGGGATTATTGACCCTGTGAAGGTTGTTCGTAATTCGCTACAGGCCGCATCATCCATCGCGGGATTGATGATTACGACCGAGGCCATGGTTGCCGAACTGCCAAAGGATGACGCCTCTGCAATGCCTGATATGGGCGGCATGGGTGGAATGGGCGGCATGCCCGGCATGATGTAAATCATTTCCACTAATTAGTAGAATATTTAAAAGGAGCCTTTGGGCTCCTTTTTTTACGAAAGTGAAACAGATAAATACCGTCTGAAACCATCTACTTTCGGTTCGTATTCAGCTATGGGCATGCCATTCACCATTAAAAATGCTTTTTCAGAGCGGAGTACATATGGTTTTCTTTTACTTATGTTGGAAAGAAATAATTCTTCTTTACCCGCAAGAGTAAGACTATTTCGACACAAAGCCTCAACGTGTCGTTGTCTCCAATCAACTGGTGCGGCATTTTGTGAATCATATTGTGTTGCTGTCCCTTGAAATTGAATGGCAATCTGTGGAAATTCTGTATCAATCATCATTGCAGATATTTTGCCATTGCGATGGATATTTTGGCTATGTACGGCATCTTCGGTTGATAGCCACCCAAAATTCATTTGGTGATCTAGTTGAAAATAAACGGGAGAGGTATGCGTTCGACCAAGGCTATTTGATGTTGATAAGATCATGTATTTTGATTGTTTAACAATATCCAAGCCCTTTTGCATTAATGAAGATACGCTTACGTGGGTATCTAATCGCTGTGTAGATTGTTCCGATGCGGACCATTGGCTTAATTGTGTTTGTTGACGGGCATCTAACCATATGGATTGATTTGCATCATAGACCCCGCCATTAACAGTAGTGTCTGTTACTTTTAGACGGAATTTGCCCTTCTCTGTAGATAGATTTCCTTTGAAATAGAGCGCATACCCCTTACCTTGTTGATGTGATGTATCCATGATAACACCAGAAATTGTCCGCCCAAGCGGCAAATTTAGTGAAGTTTCTCCATAAAACCAATGCCCCTGTCTTTTGTTGTGCATAAGAATAATTGATTGAGGATAGCTTTGTGCATCATTGTCGATAGAAACCACAAGCCCACTTGCGTTATTCACCAGTGTATTTACAGCCTCAGCACTCACAAAATCACTCTTCATAATGCAATATACCACAGGCTTTTCTATATGTAAACTTAAAGAGAGGTGTTAAGCTTCTTTTTAATCATGTCTTTGGCTCAAGAATAAGCATCCGTGCCCTATTATTTCTGTCATAGGCATCGTAAAAAACACGGCGAAGTCCTCTTAATACGACATCTTGGAACGCGACATCTACGTCGACCTTTGGTTTTGGAATACCAACGACTCTGAAATCTTGAATCGCTGTTTTCCGTGTTGATCCGATATTATCATCGCCTGTTAATGGTCTTAGTGTAGCGACATGTTTTTTCGTTGCAGCATTACCTGTCAATTCAATAGGCCCATTACCTTTAATGACTTCTTCTAATACTTTTACTGGGTTTTTCTTGATTTCTGATACACGCATTTAATAATCTCCTTATTTTTATCATTATCTTTTAGTTACATAATTATCCACTGTCAATGTTTTACGAAAAAGTTGATATATGAATCATAAGAAAGTATTTTAAAGAATGAGCCTAAAATTACATTTTTCAGACGTTTTCTATTTTCCGAATTCAAATGACCCGGAATCTCCAAAAGATATGAAAGAGTGGCTTGCCCGTATAAAGCATGGTTCTGGAATTGATCATACGTTGGCAACATCTGCCGAAGCTATTGATAAAATTTATAAATCAAAAGGGGGCCTAAAAAGGCCTAGAGTTGGATATTAATCCCTTGCAAATTGGCGGAAAATCTATAGTCTCATGTTAAATTTTAATTTTAATGAAAGACGATCACTATGGCTGAGACAACGGCAAAGGCACCTGAAACACAACTTCCCCTATTTTATAAAAACCCTGTCCTTTTGGATGGTGAAAAACACCAAGAAGTGTCTTTAAACAAAGACATCGGTTTGGGGTTTACGGCGAAAACAAATGCGGTGCCTGTGAATTTAATTGAATTGCCACAGGTTGCGCATTTTTACCCTATCGCCTTTTCAAATGATGGTGCGGCGACGCCGGTTGCGATTATGGGTGTTCGCAATGATGAAAATTTATTCGTGAATAAAAAAGGTGAATGGCAAAAAGATGCCTATATTCCATCATATATCCGCCGTTACCCGTTCATTTTGACGGAGGTTAATAATGGTGAATCTCTATCGCTTTGTATTGATGAAACAGATGAAGTGATTTCAAACGATAATAAAAACCCATTATTTGATGCGGATAAAAAACCAACTGATTTAGCCAATAACGCGATGGAATTTTGCAAATCTTACCACGCTGCAAGCCAACAAACATTAGAATTTTCAAAGGCTTTGGCCGATAGCGGTCTTTTGGTTGAACGCACAGCCGAATTGGTTGTGAAAGGTGATCAGAAAGTGAACTTTTCTGGTTTCGCCATTATTGATGAGGAAAAATTTAATAAACTTGATGACGCAACATTCAATGAATGGCGCGCGAAAGGCTGGATTGGCGGGATCTACGCCCATCTATTTTCAGGCTTCCACTGGAATGGGATTACCAAATTGCTGGGCGAACGCATGACCAATTAAGAAATTTTAAAAAGCGGCTTTTAAGCCGCTTTTTTTATATGTTGATTAACGATATTTAAAACGTCTTCAATATGATTGGGCACCTTAACCTTGTTCCAAATATGTTGAATGACCCCCTCACCATCAATTAAAAATGTTGTGCGCTCAATACCCATATAGGTTTTGCCGTACATTGATTTTTCCGTCCATACACCGTAACGTTCACACACATCCGTATTTTCATCGGAGGCCAATGGAAAATTTAAATCATATTTTGCCTTAAATTTTTGATGTTTCGTCACAGGGTCTTTTGAAACGCCAATAACCGCGCAATTTAAATTGTTAAATGTACTTAAATTTTCAGTGAAAGCACAGGCCTGTTTTGTGCATCCGGGCGTGTCGTCTTTGGGATAGAAATAAAGGACGAGCATTTCACCTTTATAATCGGAAAGCGTTATATTCGAACCATCATCCGCAGGCATTGTGAATTCTGGAGCGTTATCGCCGATTTGCAGTGTCATTTTAAATTCCTTTCGTTTATGATTGATATATAGCCAATTGAACGTGAAACAAGCCTTTATGTCCGCAAAAAAGCATATCTTATCTTATAAAATTATCGCTGAAATCATTCTTGGTTTTATCGTTTTAGTGATGATTGGATTTGGCGCGTTGGCCTATATCTTATCTCAAGGGCCAATCGATTTGGAAAAGGTCATCCCTTATATCCAATCTCAGATCAATCAATCCTCTGACACAATTGATATCGAAATTGGGCAAATGGAATTGGAATGGCAGGGATTTGAAAATCCATTGGGGTTAAGTGCAAGCGATGTTGTTATTTCCAACAAGCGCGGACCATTTTTATTTTCGCCAGAGATTGATATAAATATATCCCTTCGAAGTCTGGTCACGGGGCGCTTCAAAATTGAAACCTTGTGGATCAGGCGCGTTGCATTGTCTATTACAAAAACAAAAGAGGGTGAAATCACGCTCACAGGGCAAGAGATTGATCAAGAAAGTAGTGTCAGTGAGAATATGGCCCCCGCCTTACCAACACTCAATAATCTTATTCATGATTTACCTGTGATGGAAACATTGTGGATTGATAAGGCCAGTATTATTTACCGAGATATGACAGATGATAAAACATCTGTGTTTGACCCCGTTACATTTTTTGTGGAGATGGGG
>JAUHXB010000079.1 GCA_030427215.1 Alphaproteobacteria bacterium
ATCGCACGGGTTTATCCATGTCAATATTGGGCATGAGGGAACAAATGATAGTTTGTGGCGCGGAAAACCAGGCCATCCGTGGGATAATATCCGCAAGGCCAATATTCCATGGGAGGATGTGCAAAACAGATATTTAGATGTGCCATATGCATTGGATATGTTAGGTCAAACAGATTTACCCGTGTCAGTTGATTTTAGCCGTTTGGGCATGAGTGGACATAGCTTTGGCGCACTTACCACGCAAATTATTGCGGGTCAATTAACGGGAAACCCTGAGCCAGAGGATTTTAGCGTCGATCAATTCAAATGCGCCTTGGCATATAGCCCTGTTCCTAATATTCGAATTCCTTTACCGGCGAAGGATGTCTACAGCCCAATATCCTTGCCAATGATGCATATGAGTGGGGCAAAAGATCACAGCCCGCTGGACGGAAATATTCAGGCAGGGCGCGATGAGATATTTAATTACGCAGGTCAAAATGGTGTCACACAGGTGTCAGTGATTTTGAATATGGCCGATCATATGGTGTTTAATGGATCACGCGGGCAGTTACCTGGCTATGACGGGATGGATTTGAATAAGGATCAAATTAAAATTTTGGCATTGGCGTGGTTTGATTGGATGTTACGTGATGATGCAAAATCGGGTCAGTGGGTGCGTCAAGATATGCAGGATTATTTAGGGGTGTCCAGCATCGTTAAATGGAAAAATAATGACTGATCAATGACTTGATTTTGCGTTATTGACCGTGTTTGATTTCCTAAGAGATTATCGAAAAAACCACCATTTTCAAATCCATTAATGGATGGCAAATCACGAATGAATTGTGCTATCTGATTCCCATACATGCGTTCAAATTGAATGTCGCGTTGATAGGATTTATCATAGATTGGTAAGGGGGCGTTTGAAGTCGTCTGAACCTCTGTGCTATCCCCAAATTTAGCCTGAAAATCGTTATAAATTTGGCTTAATGATTTTTGTGAACCATCTGAATTATAAAATATATTTTTATTTGATCTTGCAGCCGCCGGCATTAAGTATGCCGCAGGTTGATAAGGGTCATCTTGCATTGCCTTAATAAATTTTGATGCCCCTCCCGCTCCTAAAAAATGTCCAAAATAAAGATCTGTCGACGTGGCCTCAATACCCGTTTTACCTTCAATATGATTTTTATTATCAAGGGCAAATTCCGCCGCCATTAATGATGCGACATTCGGATTTTTACGAAGGTTCATGATCTGGTCACGTTGGGTGTCATCAGAGATATAATAACGCCCCTGAAAATCTTTTTGAATTGCTGAGGCTTCATTTTGAAGGCCGTGCTTTGCCCCGTGCTTTGACACGGTTTGCAACCATGTCTGATCAATGAATTGATACAGACCTGTTGCACTTGACGTTTTGGCCTTTACATCCGTGCGGAATGAACTTTCGGTTCGAGCCTGATTGACCAGATAATCAAAATCGATGCCCGTTTTGCGAGATGCATTTGAAATCGCGTCAATGACCTGTCTCGGCGCACCTTCGATTTGTGTTGTAATACCCATACTCATAGTAAAGATCAGAATTGCAATAACCGTGCCAGATGATAGAGTATTTAGGCATGAAATTATTCTCACTAAAATCAAAAGACCATTATTATAAAAGACGGTTAGAAGCGTTTTTAGATGCGCTTCCCTTTGAATATTGTGGATGGGGGGCGGACGGCCTTGCCGTATGGTCAAAAGGGTTTCCGGAATTATTTGGTTTGCAATCGATTCAAAATATCCGCGATATTCAACAAAAGATTTTGCCTTCCGATGCCGCGGCGTTAGAAGGTATGATTTTCGCGCTTAAAAAAGATAAAGAGCCTTTTACCCTTAAAGTGAAGACGTCAGAAGACCACCAAATCATTACACTTCGTGGGTTTCAGGGGCATGATTTGGACGGTTTGGAATCTTACGATGTGTTGTGGGCGGAAAACACGACAATGGATCATCATGACCGCAATGAAATGCAGGAAAAATTACAAAATTTTGAGAGCGAAGCTGAAAGATATCAATCCATCCTTAATCACCTGCCGCAATCGATCTGGACAATGGATAAGGATCAGACCCTAACCTGGTGTAATCAGGCCTACAAAGCCGTGACAAAAGAGAGTCAAAATCTCAAGGCCGTTTTGACCGATGAGAAAAAAATATCAATTGAATCCATGGCCAAAACATCATTGGATAATGACCAAAAAGACCACGCAAAAGGGCGCGTTATTATTGACGGAAAAAGAAGCCTAATCGATATTCACGTCAGTCCAGATAGCGAAAATCAGCAAACTGTTCAATCGGCCTATGATATTACGGAACAAGAAGAGCTCCGCTCTCAACTAAAACGATATGTGTCTGCCAATGCGGAATTGTTAGAGCAACTATCGACCGCTATTGCGATTTTCGGTGCGGATCACAAGCTTGAATTTTATAACCAGGCCTACGCCTCCCTCTGGGGGTTGGAAGATCAATGGTTAAATGGATCACCTGTGTTGGGTGATATTTTAGAAAAATTAAGAGAGGGCCGAAAATTACCTGAACAGGCCGATTTTAAATCCTATAAAAAATCATGGCTGGACATGTTTACGTCTTTGATAAACGCACATCAAGATATGATGCATTTACCTGATGGCAAAGCCATTCGCCTTATGATTGTGCCGCATCCGATGGGTGGTTTAATGATGACATTCGAGGACGTGACAAGCCGTTTAGAACTTGAATCCTCTTATAACACCTTAATTGCTGTTCAAAAAGAAACCCTTGATAATTTGGCGGAAGGTGTCGCCGTATTTGGCAGTGATGGGCGATTGAGCTTTTATAATCCACCTTATTTGCGGCTTTGGAATTTAAATCCGGAAGATTGCGAGGCTAATCCGCATGTCACGCATTTGGTTGAAAAGAAAAAATCGTTCTTCAAGCAAAAAAATAATCAATGGATCGATATAAAAAATCGATTGATTGCCCATGTTATTGATCGGTTGGATCGTCACGAAAAAATTATGCGCACCGATAATACAATTTTGGATTGCCGTGCGGTGACCCTGCCTGATGGGGGTGTCATGGTCACATATCGTGATATTACGGATAGTATTCGCGTACAAGAAGCCTTGGAAGAAAAGAATGAAGCTTTGATTGAGGCAGAGAAACTCAAGACCGATTTTTTGGCGAATGTATCATATCAGCTGCGAACGCCACTCAACGCGATATCGGGTTTTTCAGAAATTCTTGATAATGAATATTTCGGAGAAATTAATGATAAACAGCGTGAATATACACAAGGCATAACAGAGGCAGCAGGGCGTTTGGCATCCCTGATTGACGATATTTTGGATTTATCGTCTATTGAGGCGGGGTATTTGCGTCTTGATAAGACATTGACAGATATTAAAGAACTTTTGGATGATGTTTATGATTTGACGCGTGATTGGGCGGGGATGGAAACGCTCAAAATTAAATATAAAAAGCCTAAAGCAAAATTCGAACTCATGGATTTGGACGAGCGTCGTTTGAAGCAAGCCGTCATTAACATCATCCGTAATGCGATTAGCTATACCGCGGCGGGTGGCGTTATCACGCTGGAATTGGCAGAAAAAGATGATCAGGTCGTTATTTCAATTGCGGATACAGGAATCGGCATATCCGAAGACGAGAAAGATAAAATCTTTGCCCCATTCCAAACCATCACAAACAGCGAGGAAGGAACCGCCCGTCCCAATACAGGGCTGGGGCTATCCTTGGCCAAAAACATTATCGCCATGCATGATGGTGATATATTAATTGACAGTGTTTTGGGCGAGGGAACCACGGTAACAATCACATTGCCAAAATAGGTTAAAAACTTGCTTCAGCCTTCAACGCCACTTCTATTGCGGATAAAGACGGATCATTGACACTGTCATAAATGCCAAGTTTTATACCGAACTCTCGATATTGCGCCCCTGGGCACCCGCCGATGAACAAATCATTTTGGAATGGATAACTGTTGCGTGGGTTCACTGTGGCAACGGGGGTGGTAAAATCATTAATGTAAATGTCTGCCGCCGCATTCGATCGGTAATTGATCGCCCATATAAAAGTGCTATCGCGATAATCTCCGCCAATTGTAACCACAACAAATCCGTCATTGACGCCATATTTTAATTGTCCATCCGTGTCGATATATAAACGCGCCTGTGTTCCAACGGTATTGGACGTCCCCAGAGAAAATAGCGTGAATGATGATGTAACCGATGAGGGCGTATAAACAGATCCAAAAGTAAATAATGTTTCCTGTGATGGAAAACCATTATCGGTGGAAAGGTGCGAGGTTGACGATGTGAATTCTATCCCGCCATTCCCGTCGAATGCCGTTGCGGCGTAATCAGAAAATTGCCCTGCGCTAAGGTTTGATAAAGTTTTTCCATTAATCGATTGAATCGTTGCGATATCAACACCGCTGTCATATGTTTTTTTGTATGATGCGCGCACATGATAAGACAAGTTAGTGATTGATCGAATAACGTCTGTATCCGTGGGCGTGATCACGCTATGCATAAACGGTAATTCTAATGCACTATTATCATATGGAAGAGCTGGTTCAGTGTTTGCGCCGTAATTGGGCGCTTCACCCGCAATCAATCCCAATGCTCCCCATACTGTTTGTAATGTTGGCTCACTCCATGGTGCGCCATTAATCCGTAATTGATTGGAGGATATTTTTTCAATCGCGTGATTTTGTAAATTGACGAACGTGCTATCCGATTCGGCGCGTAATAAAGCTTTGGCTTTACCCGCATCGGGCAGTGTCCAATCATCTCCATCATGATGTTTGATTGTGCATAAACACCCATCGTCATCCATAATTGCAGATATGATTTCCATCCCCAAAGTCGGTTTATTATTCATGCCTAATATATAAGAGACACGCGCGGCATATCTATCTGATCGTTTAGTCACACTGGCGGCGTTTAAATGCACAGTATCGGTCAAGGCCAAATCATAAAACTCAGGAAGGATGTGGCAGTCACTACGTTGTGCGACCAATTCATATTGAACCTCACGCATTAAATGCCATTCTTGATCTTTATCTGAATACGAATGACGCGCCATAGGGGCAATATATATGCGTTCTAAATTTGTATAATCCGTTTTTACTTGATCGATGTAATTTGAATAATCATCAACCAATTCCGCTTTGGTCAATTGTCCTAATACCAAACCATGATCATTTGTCCCCAATGATATAATAATGTCACTGTAATCAGATTTGTTCGATATGGGATCCGCAATGGAATTGTAAATAACGCCCTTTACATCCGTGCGCTCATCCCACCAATTGGTTGATCCTTGGCCCGCTTTGTAAGTTAGCGTTGTTCCGCCTTGCGCCATATCTTGGATAGATGCGGTGACGCCATAAGATGACAAATCACCAATCAGCTCGGTTTGATTTGCGGGAATATCGGCAACATCGGCAATGATACTATCGCCGTTGAGAAGGAGCGCGATAGAATCAATAGGCGTGTTTGATTGACCGTGCCGTGAATGGCACGGATTAATAAATGTCAGCATGATTGGGAATCTTTCTTT
The DNA here is from genome assembly GCA_030427215.1 of Alphaproteobacteria bacterium. Taxonomy (GTDB): domain Bacteria; phylum Pseudomonadota; class Alphaproteobacteria; order Micavibrionales; family UBA1664; genus UBA1664. The sequence continues at coordinate 5,584 of JAUHXB010000079.1, forward strand.
TAAAATAAAAAAGGGCGCAATGCGCCCGTGAATAAATATAATATATGATTAAATTCCTATTTTGTCAAGATTTGATTTGAACCCCGAAGACGCAAAGGCACGAAGAATGTATAAGGTCGTCATCCCAAGTGAAATCGAGGGGCCTTTTATGACTATTTACAAGATTTTAATATCGCGTTTCCGTTGCTCTGCGTTGCAAGTTTTTTGAGCCGCAAAGTAGCGCCAAGTCGTGCAAAGTTTTTACAGCCTCGTCAGTGCACGTTTTTTCGTTAGAAAAATACGTGTAATCCAGAATAATTTATTGATCTCTCTGTGCTCATTGCGTGATCGATTTTTTTACCATAGAGGCTCGCATGCACAGAAACACTATACAGAAGAAATTAATTGTTGACATATTTTGTAAAATTATTTAAGATCTTTCTTAAATCGTTAAGAAAGATTAAAAAATGTTTGTTAGAGATAATTTTAAG
>JAUHXB010000080.1 GCA_030427215.1 Alphaproteobacteria bacterium
TGATTTGCAAACGCTTCCGCAATCGGTAATTCATTCATCACCTGTTCTCGCTTCAAAACAAACAGCGCAAATTGATGCACAGGTGATGTCGATTTCATCGCCATTACCATTACCATCTTTAGGCCCTTCACAATCATTGCAACCGAATATGAAGGCAGGCCATGTTGTTGCCACAGCCACCGGATTTGTGAATATGGACGGGGCCCCAATCGTAGAAGTGTTTGGTTCAGGTCAGAGTATATCGTTAAGCTCTGGTGCTTTGGTTGCATTACAGTATCCTGCAACAAATTTGCCGAAGGGAAGCCAAATAATATTGGCACCGCTGTCGTCCCAAACCATACAAACAGGGCAGGGGACGAATATCTCATCATCATCATCTTCTTCTTCCATACCTCAATCATTGCAGATTATTTTTGACGAGCTTTCCACTCTCTTACCGACATTGCAAATGACACAAGCCTTATCCATGCTACCGCAGGCTGGACAAGCGAAACAATTTCCCGCGGCGGCTTTATTGTTTTTGGCCGCGGTAAAAGGGGGGGATTTAAGTGGATGGCTTGGCACAAGACATATAAAATCACTGGATCAATCTGTTGCCGGGAAACAAGCGCTTAAATTATTAAGTGATTCTATGGCTGCCCAATCCAATCGCCAACCAATATCGTCAGATCCCCCTATGGTGCAATCAGGCGGGGATTGGCGCGGTATGTCACTTCCTTTATTATTTGGTGGTCTTTTGTCCGAGGCAACATTATGGACACGTTATGAAGACTCACAAAATCAGGCGGATCATGTCCAAGACAAGACAACACGCTTTGTCGTTGATCTGACTTTATCGCGTATGGGTGATTTACAGGTCGAAGGCACCATCACACCGTTGAAAAAACAATTTGATGTGGCTCTTGTGACCCAACGTGAATTAACAAAATTAATGCAAGATCATGTGACGCAAATCTGGCATCGTACGCTTGGCGGATTGGGGTTAGACGGACAAATTCTTTACAAGGTGAGGGCCACATAAGATGAAACATATTTTGGTTGTGGATGATGATTCCGCCTTACGTGGTTTTTTGAAAAAAGCGCTAACCAAAAATGGACATAAGGTTATCGAGGCCTCGGATGGCGAGGATGCCATCGCCATCTTGGACACTCAGGCTGATAATATTCATCTTGTCCTCACCGATATCGTTATGCCCAATATTAACGGAACAGAATTAGCAAGTCATATTCAAAAACATTACGCGCATATTAAAGTCATGTTTATGACTGGGTTTTCGGCGATGGCGCTAAACGGCACGGATGACCATCCCCATATTAAAACAGTGTCAAAACCATTTCATTTGAATGATATTGTAAAGCGCGTGAACATAATGTTGTCACAATAATAACTATAGTATCTTTCTAGCTATCATGCTTTGATGAGCATGATAAGCGAAAGAGTTTTATTCAAACTGAAAGGAATAAACATGAAAAAATATTTACTTTTAACAGCGTTGCTAACATCAACAGTTGCATTTTCACCCGCCTTTGCAAACGATGGGACAGCCCTTAGTCAAAAAAAGAAAACGATTGAAGAGCATAGAGCCTATCAATACGAATTCGACAGGGACGAGCAATGCCAAGGCTATGCCTTTGGTGTTAAACGCCTTGGTATCACAGATGCATGTGGCAAAAAAGAAGAGGTTGTAGTTGAAGAAGTCGTTGTGGTCGAAGAGCCAGTGCAGATTTTGAATGAATATGTTGTTTATTTTGATTTGAATAAGTCAACAATACGCGATGCGGATAAGGACATTCTTAATAAGGCAGCGAGTGAAATCGTACTTTATTCACCAAGTGATGTTTTGATTGCTGGTTATACCGATACAAAGGGTAGCGCAGATTATAACGAAAAATTATCTGCAAAACGTGCAAATGCTGTTTCAAATTATTTGAATGGGCTTGGCGTCGATAACTCTGTCGTTGATGAGGCCGCATTGGGCGAAACCAATTTGGCCGTTCCAACCGAAGACGGTGTTAAAATGCAGGAAAACAGACGTGTTCAAATTCAATTTGTAAGATAACACATCATTTCATAAAATATTTTAAAAGCCGTATTGCATAAATGCGGCTTTTTTTATGGCTTTTAAAGTCTGCGAATAATTTCTATTATAAATCCCTTGCCAAATGAATGCATCGCGATTAAATATAAATACGAAACAAGGGTTGTTAGCTCAGGGGTAGAGCACTTGCTCGACACGCAAGGGGTCACTGGTTCAATCCCAGTACAACCCACCATTTTTATCTTATTAGTTTATCCGATCAAAAAATAATGCCATGACAGTTTCCTTGTGCTACAAAAGAAATCATGGTGTTGAAAGCAGATTTACCACATATTCTTGCAGTTGATGATGATGATCGTATCAGGCGTTTATTGGCACAATATTTAACCAAAAATGGCTATATTGTCGTCACGGCCGAGGACGCCGCAAAGGCAAAAGAGATATTAAAAAGCTTTGCTTTTGATATCTGTATTCTTGATGTCATGATGCCAGGTGAAAATGGTTTGGATTTATCGGACTATATTCGAAAAAGTTATGACATTCCTATTTTGCTTTTGACCGCGATGGGAGAAACAGAGGATCGGATTAAGGGTTTAGAAAGCGGTGCAGATGATTATTTATCAAAACCATTTGAACCCAAAGAGTTGTTGTTAAGGCTGCAGGCGATATTAAGACGTAGTCAAAAAAACACGATACCTCAGGATCAAAAGAAGAAAATTTTAAAGCTCAACCAACGTGAATATAATATAAGTTCTCGCATTATAAAAGATAATGAGGGGCATGTGATTAACCTTACAGAAGGTGAGGCAACATTGCTTTACGCTTTATCCCAAAAACCTAATATTCCAATTAGAAGAGAAATGCTGGCCAGAGAATTGGGTATTGATTCAAATGATCGCGCTGTGGATGTTCAAATTACAAGATTACGAAAGAAGATTGAACCAGATATATCTATCCCTTCGGTTATTCAAACTCAGCGGGGAAAAGGCTATGTGCTCAGGGTGATTGATGATGATTAAACAATATCTCCCCAAAGGTTTGTTTGGCCGAACATTTCTTATTGTGATGTTGCCAGTATTACTTTTGCAAATAACGGCATCGATTGTTTTTTTTGAACGTCATTGGTCGAAAATGACAGAACGGCTAGCTTTCGCAGTTGCAGGAGAAATCGCCGCAATATCGGATGAGGTGGAACGTGCCACAAATAATGATGAACCATTGGATGATATTCAACGTCTTGTGCTTAATCATTTGGATTTACAAATGATGTTCGTTGAAAATGTAGTATCCCTGCCTTTACGAACTGTCGGAGATGCGCATATTATTTCAAATGACCTGAATATTATTTTAAACAATAAAATTAAAGATCCATATCAACTATCTGTTTTTAAATCGAACAAACAAGTCTTTGTTGATATCCTTTTGTCAGCAGGTCTTCTAACAATCATTGTACCAGAAGGGCGATTATTCAGTTCATCAAGCTATATCTTTATCTTATGGATGATCGGATTATCTTTATTGTTTTTTACAATTGCGATGATATTTATGCGTAATCAAATTCGCCCTATTTACAGGCTTGGACTGGTGGCAGAGCGTTTGGGGCGTGGCATTCCCGTAGAAAAGATCAAACCTTCGGGGGCAAGTGAAGTTCGCCAAGCCGCAGAGGCCTTTATTCGAATGCAAGATCGCATAAAACATTTTATCGAACAAAGAACCGTGATGTTGGCGGGCGTGTCTCATGATTTAAGGACACCGCTAACGCGTATGAAATTACAATTAGAATTATTGGGCGATGATGGCGATACGAAAGCGATTAAAGAGGACATTCAGGATATGGAGGCGATGATTGAGGGGTACCTATCATTCGCCAAGGGGGATGCAGGCGAACCTATCCAGAAATTATCCCTGACCAAAATAATTGATAAAGAAATAGAAGATGCCCGTCGCATAGGTTTGGTCGTAACAGACCACAGAAATAATCATGATGATTTTACGATATGGGCAAAACCAATGGCCCTCACGCGTGTTTTTGACAATATAATTGGCAATAGTGGTCGGCATGCCTCGCAATTGTCTGTGTCTGTGAAAGAGCAGGATAAAACGATCACTGTGGTTTTAGAAGATGATGGTGAGGGGATTCCTCTAGAACAAAGGCAAGATGTTCTTAAACCCTTTGTGAGGGGGGATGTCTCAAGAAATAAAAAAACCGGCGGCGTAGGGCTCGGTTTGACGATCGCCAATGATATCATGGCTTCGCATGGGGGAACTCTGGAATTAGGTGCCTCAGAAAAATTAGGCGGACTTAAAGTCACGCTTAATCTACCATTATAAAATCTATTAGGCCTTTCTTAACATCTTTTTGGCAATGTTAGAGTTGGGAAGGGGGACGAGTGCCCTCAAAAAATAAAGAATCATAGAAAATGAAGGCAATGGTTGAAAATAAACCGATGGAACTTCTTGGTGAAAAAAAGATAGCGGATTATTCAAAAGGGAATAACCGTACATTTGGTCGTTTTTCGCTCTTGATGGTTTTTTTAAATGGCTTTGTTTTGGTCATTACTATTTTTATTATGCTTTTGATTTACACTGATAAGGTAAATAAGAAGTTTTCTGAAGAAACGTCATCAAGAATTATCAATGAATTGAATAGTCATTTTGATTACGTAGAAAAGGCATTAAATCTATTAATAGTTTTTGATGCAGAACAGACAAATAGACAGTTTGACATTCCTGGTGTTCTTGCCGTTTACAATGTAAATCCAGAACTTGAAAACGGTTACAACATAATTTTTGAAAAAATTGATCATAATGTCAAAGTGAAATCTGATAAGTTAAACTATACTCTTCCTTCAAAGCTGGATTATCGCATGGGGCTAAATGGAGTTGAATTGGTTATTCCATCGGATGACCCTAAAAAAGGTTATTATGTTGCAGTTTTAGATTCTAATTTTTTAAATAATAAATTCCAAGAAGATCAATATAACAAAATACTGCAATTCAGCCTTTACAGCAGTGATAAAGATATAAAAATAATTGATTTTAATAAATTGGCTAATGATAACATTGAGACGACACAAAATTTTTATCTTATGACTCTTAATAACCATGAGATGGAACTATATCTATCAATCGAAAAAAATCCTTATTTGATTTTTAACAACAGAATTCCGTTCATTTTTCTTTTATTTGGAATTATTTTGACGGTTATTGGCTTGCTTTTTGTTCGAAACAACCAAAAACAAAATAGTCAGATTAGTGAAATGAATGCGGCTCTTGAGAAAAAAAATAAGGATCTTGAAGTCAAAATCGAAGAAACATCATCCATTTCTAAAAAGTTAAAAGATAAAGAGCTGGAATATAAAGATGTTATTAACTCTGTACAGGATATTTTATTTGAAGTTGATGAAACAGGTCGCATTGTATTTTTAAACAAAAGTTGGGAGTTGATTACAAAAAGAACAATAGAAGACTCTTACGGACAAGATATTGTAAAATTATTTCATGATGAAGACCAAGAGCATATTAGAATTCAGTTTTTTGAATTTATGAAAGGTAATAATCCAGGGGTTTTGAAGGGTCGATTGAAAAACCAAGATGGAAGTTACAGAACAACGGATATTATGTTTTCGGTCATGCGATTGGATACGGCAGATATTCGCCATGTTATTGGTACAATCCACGATATTGATGATAAGGCACGCGCTCAACAAGCCCTCGATGAAGTGGAGAAAAAATATAGAAAGATATTTGATAACGCCGCCAACGGCATATATCAAATACATCCAGATGGAAAAATCATTAGCGGGAATCCATCCTTGGCATATATTTTGGGGTACGACACTATAGATGAGCTGTTGCATCAGGGGATAAGTTTGCAACAATGCTATGCTGACAAATCAAATTATCAGACCTTTCAATCTGAATTGATCAGACATGATATGGTTCGTAATTTTGAAACACAAATTCAACAAGCAAACGGCAATATCATATGG